>JAIRJR010000198.1 GCA_031260575.1 Tannerella sp. | reverse complement strand
TCATGTCCATATCCTTAAATCCGGGATAAATCTCGAAACGGCTGTTCAAATCAACGGCATACAATTTTGGAAAATCCAACCGGTTGATGATTGCTGCGTCTTCCGGCGCTATGCCGCCGCTTAAAAAGAAAGGCGTTGCGCCGGTATATGCCGAAAGTATTTTCCAGTCGAACTTCTTTCCCGAACCGCCATATTGAGGCGTCGGGGTATCGAATAGAAAATAATCGCAACAATCTTCGTATAATTCGCAGGTTTTCAAATCTTCCGGAGTTTTTACACTGAAGGCTTTGATGATACGGATTTCCTTGCTTTTTAATGCGCGGCAAAAATCAGGCGGTTCGTGTCCGTGCAACTGAACGAATTGTAACTTATATCGCTCAATCTTTTCCCAAACGGTATCCAGCGAAGCATCAACAAACACGCCTACTTTAGGAGTTTTCAGCGAAAGCGCATTTATCCTGTCGGCATCCCGCTCATCTACGCATCTGGGCGACGGAGCATGAAAAATCAGCCCCATCATATCAACAGGCAATTGCGCCAAATCCCGCATATTTTCGGGATTTTTCATCCCACAAACTTTGATTTTCATGGTCTTATTTTTATATCCTTTCAATCAATTCCCTTTTTACAATTTCGTATGCCTCTTGCGGATTGAAATTTAATGACGGTCGAAGTAATGCCTGTGTGTCGCTCAAAAAGATTTCTTCTTTCATTTTCTCGTCCATATTTGCCAAATAAACGGCTTGCGAGGGCGAAGTTCCGTCAGAAAATTCAATGTATTCACGATAACATTTTACGACATTGTCGGGGTTTAACCGACATTGCAGTTTTCAGCTCGTATCTTTCAGTATATCAAAATATTGGTTTGTCTCCGGATCAATTTTGAGCACTACGGATTTTTTTCGAATGAATGGTGCATGTTTCATTTGTAAAGCATCATAAATCAAAGCGACTTTCGTTTCGGGCTTTGAACATCGCCTGATGGTTATCCGTTGTCCCTTGTCTGTGTCCATAGCCGTTGTAACACATTTCTGGGTATTCATCACGCGCAACAGTTCCCGCCAATCAGAAGTAATCCCTTTACCTTTGAGTTGGTAGCGTATTGTGTTGACAATCCAGTATGCCATTAATCCCAAATGAATATGCGCCTTGCTTGCCTCGTCTGTTTTGTGGAAGATGGGACGCAGGTCAAGGTCGCTTTTCAGGCAACGTATCGAAGATTCGATTTCACGGATACAGTTATAGATAGTCCAAACTAATTGTTCGTTTGGCTCATCAATCGAAGAACGTAAAAAGTAAATGCCGTGTGTATTTTGTCTTGTACTGAAATACGTTGACCTTTTTTCGGGTTCATAATTGTTGTTAATTTTCTTGCTTCCACTGAAGCAAAGCGTTTTTTTAGGCATAAACGATTGGAATGGGAAAATAAGGAAAACGGAATGGGGGATATTGTATTTTTCCCCCCTCTACCATTCCATTCGGTCAGACTATTCCTCGCAGGTCGGTCGCCACCGGAGCCTGTTTCCGCTTCATCTGACAAGGACAAAGATACAACTTTTTGATATTTATTTGTCGACTCCATAAATTATTTTACTGTTTTTTTTTTGAGTAAGACTTATATTTCAATGAGTTATAACTTCGGTGTACTTCTTTAGGTGTCCGCAAATTTAAGCTCCAATGAATCCGTTCATTGTTGTAAATATAAACTGCCTCTTTTACTAACTTTTTAAGTATCTGCAAATTGGGCACTCGATTGTTCAGTCCGTATTCATACTTCAATGTTTCGTTTATACGTTCGGCAACGGCATTTTCGTATGGGTCGTACTGTTGTGTTGTACTTAATCTAAATTTCAAATTTTCAGCAAATTGGGAGTAGTCCGGACAGCAATACTGAATCCCTCTATCGCTGTGATGAATCACTGAGTCGTGTGAAAAAATCATATTCCTGTGTGCCATTTTTAAGGCGTTTTTGACCAGTTCTACCCGCATATTATCATCAACACACCAACCCATTATCATCTTGGAATAAGCGTCAGTTACAAGTGCCAAATAACTATGTCCCGCATCTGTTCGTAAATAGGTAATGTCGCTTACAACTGCCTGTTCACTGTGGGTTATTTCTGTTTCTTTCAATATATTCGGCGATTTGTGAAAATAATGATGTGAATTTGTTGTGATATGCGCACTTCTCGTTTTCCTGACCAACATTTTATGGTCTCTAAGAAGGTTATTAAGCGAATCTCTGCCGAGTTCTATACCTAATTGTTGCAGCTTAGGACGAATATACTCCAGCAGTTTTACCGTACCCGCTCTGGGATGCCGCTTGCGTGTTTTGCGAACTATTGAAAGTATAGTCTCATAGCGTTCAAATCGCTTATTATCTCGCTTAATACGCTTGTAATAAGCCTGTTTGCTTAGCCCGAGTGCCTCGTAGAAATGTCTTACTTTAAGCGGTTTTGCTTCTTTTTTTCGATTTCTTTTCTCAGGGACTCGGGCAATAATTTTTTTGACAATTCTCTCCCGGTAACTACCTCAAATTCAACAATAATGTCCTGTTGAAATTCCTTGATAAACTCTAATTCTTCTACGCGGTCGCGAAGTTTCTTGACCTCCTTTTCTAAACTCATTGACTTGTCTTTTGATGCGTTATTACTCAATTTCTTCCGCCAATACTCTAACGTACTGCGTGGGATATTGTATTTTTTCGCTGCAAAGTTAACCGAAATTTGACCATTATTAATCTGGTCAAGGACGGAAATCTTAAACGCAAATGTGCAATTTTTGCCGTTCTTTTTTCGGCAGTCTGCTCTTTTCTCTAACTCCATAATTTGTACTTCGTTGTTGAAAAAAAAGTCAACCTTTTTCAGTACGACACAGTCTTAATCAATTGCCAATAAATGGAATTTATCAATTAGTTACAACAATTGAAGCGTTATTTGGAGATATTTTAAGGGACACCTTGATGGAGTATCCAAATAAAA
>JAIRJR010000118.1 GCA_031260575.1 Tannerella sp. | reverse complement strand
GTAATAGTCGGAAAGATCGAATATGTTCTCTCGGCAGGAGATTCGATTTATTTTGACGCCCGACTTCCTCATGGCCAATGCGCCGTAGAAGGGTCTGCACAATTTATCACAATCATTCAACATTAGATAATGAGCGAAATACTATCGCGATACTGTCCGCGAACCGAATTTGACAGTTACGAAGATTTTTACGAAAACTACACCTGCCATGTGCCTGCGAATTTCAATTTCGCCTACGATGTCGTGGATGAATGGGCAAGGATTCAAAGCGATAAACTTGCCTTACTGTGGATTGATGATACCGAAACGGTAAAGTCGTACTCTTTTGCGGAGATAAAGTATCTGTCCGATAAGGCTGCGAACGCGCTGGTGACGCTTGCTCAGGTTACAGAATCGGTCCCTTTGAAGTTGAAAGCGCCCTGATGGAACATCCGTCTGTATTGGAGTGTGCCGTAACAGCCGCCCCCGATCCCATGCGTGGACAGGTTGTGAAAGCGACCATTGTACTTGTACAAGGCTATTCCGCCTGCGACGAATTGATCCGTGAACTTCAAAACCATGTCAAACGTGTCACAGCGCCCTATAAATACCCGCGTATCATCGAATTTGTACCGGAACTCCCCAAAACCGCAAGCGGCAAAATACAACGAAACCTGATTCGAGCAAAGGATTCGAGTGCAACTAAATGAAAATAGAGGATTATCCGAATAATGCCCCGATTTTAACTTTTTCCATTTTTCTGCCGGATTGGTAGACGCGGGCGCTTCCGGGGCCTATCTCATCGATCAAAATCAGGTTTCCACCATAATCTCTGCCAAATTCAATTTTGAAGTCCCATATATCGCATCCCATCTTTTGAAATTCGTCAAATAAAATTTGACCGGCTGTCTGTGTATATTTTTTCAGAAGTTCATAATCGTCAGCGGATAAAATATTTAAAGCGCCCAGAAAATCTTTTTCAATATAAGGATCGCCCGCTCCGTCGTCTTTGACGGTTGCGTGTACCAATGGCGACGGGAGGACATCTCCGTCTTTGAGATTTTTGTTATACCGGCCAAACATTCGAAAGAAGCTGCCGGTAATCCTGTTTCGCCATATCCACTCAATTCCGCCGGTTGCGTTCGTAAAGAGTTCTTTTCCGATTGTTGTAACAGGTTTTACTTCCATCTGAAGCCGATCTACATCGACGGCAATCAGATGTGTCGGAATACCCGCTTCTGCAAATAATTTGAAGAAATATTGCGTCATCAGAACGCAAGCACGTGCGCTTCCGGCTACTTCTTTTCCTACATTATTTCCACCCGGGTCTTCCACTCCCTCATCGTTTATGGTGGTTTTGTTTGTAAACTGAAGGAGAATATTCCCGTTTTTTAGCCGGTAAACGTCTTTCGTTTTACCTGCATACAATTTTTCAAGTTCTGATGTGCCGTACATAATTTCTCCATTAAAAATTATCTGCTTGTAACTCGAAGAATGATTTCGGATGGGAACAGCAAGGACAAAGGTCGGGAGCTTGTTCGCTTTCGGTTAGAAATCCGCAATTACGGCATGCCCACACCACTTTCTCCGGGCGTTCGAATACTTCTCCGTTTTCAATGTTTTGCAACAGTTTACGATAGCGTTCTTCGTGCCGCTTTTCAACAGAGGCCACCAATCTGAAGGCTTCGGCTATTATGGGGAATCCCTCTTCATCTGCTATATCGGCAAATTGGGGATAGAGCAAATCCCACTCTTCGTGTTCGCCATCGGCGGCTGCAAGCAAGTTGTCTTTGGTACAGCCAATGACTCCGGCAGGAAACGAAGCGGTAATTTCAACCATTCCGCCTTCTAAAAATTTAAAGAATAGTTTGGCATGTTCTTTTTCCTGCACTGCCGTTTCTTCAAAAAAAGCTGCAATCTGTTCAAAGCCATCTTTTTTGGCTTTACTTGCAAAAAATGTGTACCTGTTGCGCGCTTGCGATTCGCCGGCAAACGATTTGAGCAGGTTCTGTTCGGTTATTGTTCCTTTAATACTCATAACATCAATTATTTAAATGGTTAATATAATAAATCAAAAAAATCTTTCATAAGAAGAATAAACTCAACGCCATCACAATCATCCCTGCAATAAGTCCTGAGATGGATATATGGTGTTCGCCGTATTTTTCGGCTGTGGGCAAAAGTTCATCTAATGAAATATATACCATGATTCCTGCTACGGCGGTTAATACGATTCCATTGATCAATGGCGTCCAAAACTGCATCAGGAAAAGATAGGCGATAACCGCTCCCAACGGCTCTGACAAGCCCGACAAGAACGATAGCCAAAAGGCTTTCTTTTTATTACCGGTAGCATAATAGATTGGAACGGAAACTGCTATCCCTTCAGGAATATTGTGGATGGCAATCGCAATGGTAATCGGAATGGCTATCGAAAAGCCGTTGAGCGACGACGAAAACACAGCAATTCCTTCGGGGAAATTGTGGATTGCAACCGACATCGCCATAATAATACCGATACGATGCAACGACTTATGCTGCATTTTGGATTGGCCGGATTGTTTCATATCTTCGACACCTTGCAATTCGTGGGGATTGTTGGTTTTAGGGATTAAAAAGTCAATCAGCGTGATCAGAGCAATGCCACCGAAAAAGGAGATCAACAAACTCAGCATCCCTGTTTTGGCGCCTAAAATCAGAGACAAGTCCTCTTTGGCGGTCGGCAATATCTCCATGAAAGACACATAAAGCATTACACCTGCCGAAAAACCCAATGAAGCACACAGGAATTTTGTGTTGGTTTGCTTAAAAATGAGGGCGATCAAACTACCTATGCCGGTTGAAAGCCCTGCAATCAGCGTTAAGCCAAAAGCGATCCAAATTCCGTGTTCAAGCATTTTTTTTCAAATGAAATAATTCAATAGTAATAACGTAAAATATAAATAAATATTATCAAAAATCAACATCCCAAATTCCAACAGCCCTGCATAGTTCGACAAGCGAAGCATTGGCATTATATAATGCCTCGTAGTAGTTTTGAAACACTTCGTTGGCGGTACGTTGGGCATTTAAAACTTCCAGGAGAGACGTTTCGCCTCGGGTATAACTGTACTTTTTCTTTTCCAAAATCTGTGTGGCATCGGTAAGCGTAGATTTTTGGTATATTTCAGCCTGACGAAAAGCCGATATGTAACGATTGTAACATTGTTCTACTTCTTTGCGAATTTGCAACAATACCGCATCATATTGAGCCTCTGCCTGCCGTTCGGAATGTTGTGCAGCACGCAATTCGCCTTTGTTTGTATTTGAAAATTTGAGTGGAATTGAAAAGCCCGCCGAGACGGAATTATGTAGCGGCGCCGGTGCAATCTCATTGTGTACGATTGTGTTATG
>JAIRJR010000068.1 GCA_031260575.1 Tannerella sp. | reverse complement strand
TCAAACGCAAATAAAATTGTTTTTTTTCCGAGTACTTCTTCGGGCGTCATTCCTATATATTCTACAGCCGCGCGGTTGAGTATGACTTGAGTAATGCTATCGCCGGGCCGTCCTTCCGGTAACAGTCGACCTGCAATGAGTTTTATTTGCATCACATCAAAAAAATTCGGGTCGACTGCCTGCATCGTTACACTTAATCCTACATGGTCTTCCGAACTTTTCGCAATAGTAACGTTATTACCAGAAAAGAAAGAGCCGCCAGGGCTACGGCGGGAAACCATTTCAACCGAACTTTCAGCCCTGAAATCATTGACTAACGGTTCCATATCGGTTTGCCAAGCTGATCGACCCGGCGAAATGTACATCAATTTGCTGTAATTGTATCCGAGGTCTTTATCATTCATGAAACTGATTTGCGCCTGAATAATCAATACCCAGGCAATCAGGACGACGGCAACAGCAAACTGTCCAACGGAAAGCACTTTCCTTACAACAGCATGACTTGATTTCGGCATAAAACCGCCACTGCGGATTGCCAATAAAGGCGGGAAACCCGACATGTATATGGCGGGATACGATGCGGCAAACACGGTGGTTGCCAACCAAATCAAAAATGCAACACCTAAAAACAACGGACGGAAAGCAGATCCAAAATCCAACTGTTCGCCCAGCAGATTGTTGAATACGGGCAATAGCAAGGCAGCCAGCAAGAAAGCAACGAGAAAGGATATAAAGGTCAAGATGCCTGTTTCGAAAAATAAGCGGGTAATCAGTTCGTAGCGTTTAGCGCCTACCGTTTTGCTGATACCTATTTCCCGTGAGCGTTTTTGGGCGCGCGCCGTGCTTAAATTCATGTAATTGATACAGGCCACGACCAAAATAATCACCGCCAGTAACGACATCATTTTCACTTTCTCGATATCGCTTTGCGAAGAGGTATAACTACCAATAAATTTTGCTGAATGTAAGTGCATTTCTTCTAATCGCTGCAAGTAAGGATGATACCACCACCATCCGTCATTAGCATCTAATGTTATTTTCCGCATTTTCGCGCCGACTTGAGCCGTATCCACTTTCTCGGGCAAGAGGCAAAAAGTCTCGTAAGCGCCATTCATCCAGGAGGTATTAGAGCCTATAAATGTGGTTATTGGGACGATTATTTTGTGGCCCCAAAAGGAACTGTTTTTGGGATAATCCTGATACACGGCTGCCACTTCCACCTGAACCTGGTTTTCCACTAAGAAAGTTTCGCCAATGGGATTTTCGGTTCCGAATAGTCTTTTTGCCATTTCTTTCGATATGGCTACGGTGTTGGGACGCGACAAGGCGGTTTCAGGCGATCCGGAAAGGAAAGGCGTTTCAAACAACTTGAAGAAATCCTCATCAGCTATAACTACTTCGACCCGGATGGGATTGTCATTAATCTTGATAACAAAATCCCGTTTGGCAGTTCTCACGGCAGTGAGTATTTCAGGGATGGCTTCTTTATATGCCGGACCCGCAGCGTTGCCAACCCCACACCAGGTTTCGCCGGCCCTATACGCCGTCAAGTTGCAATTGATACGGTAAATATTCCCGCTTTCTTTGAACTGTTTGTCGAACGACTGCTCGTTGAAAATCAACAGGCTAATCAACAATACCACCGCCAATCCGATGGACAGCCCTAAAATATTGATAATCTGAAACACACCCCGATTTGTGAGTCTGCGTATTGTTATTTTGAAAAAATATCTGTTCATATTCAGTCACGATTAATTGATTAATTGATTTTTTTGTCACGATTTCAGTCACGAATAATTGTCTTATTCACTCTTGATTGCCTCAGCCGGATTAGCCCTGGCAACGCTCCAGCACTGCCAACTGACTACTATCAACGTAATGGCAAGGGTAGCCGCGCCCGCCAATGCAAACACCCACCAATTAAGCGGCGTTTTGTAGGCAAAGGTTTGAAGCCATTTATTCATAAAGTAATACGAAACAGGCACGGCAACAATAAACGCCACAATAAACCATTTTACGAAAGTGAGGTTGAATAAAGCCATAATATCTATAATGCTTGCGCCGAATACTTTTCGTATGCCAATTTCTTTGCGCCTTACCAAACAGGCTTGAAACACTTGTCCAATCAGTCCCATGCAGGTAATCAAAAGCGCAATCATAGAAAAAGAGGCTATCCCTTTTGCCTGCTGTGTTTCTTTGCGGTAAAAAGCGTCGAAAATATCATCGTAAAATGCGTAGCTGAATGGCGCGTTTGGATCGTCTTGTTTCCATGCTTTTTCTAACTCTGCAAGTTGCTCGGGCAAATTTCCGGGTATCAGCCGAATGGATAGGGCATTAAACCGGCTGTTTTCTCTTGCAGTCAGACGGGCTATGGGTTCCTGTTTTTGATGAAGAGACGATATGCTTAATTCGTTTACAATACCAATTATATCATAACCGCCTTGGTTCGTATATTTTTTCCCTTCGTAGCTTTGCCATCCTGCCTGTTTTAACCCCTCCGCGTTGATGTAGCAACTTACGCCCATATCGGAAGCAAGCAATTTTCTGCCGTCAGCCAACTGTATGCCCATTGTTTTTATAAAGTTTTCATCCATCGTAATGATGTTAAACATTAAGTTAGATTCTTCACCGGCATCATTCATAATACGGCTGCCTGATATATTATTAATCCGTCCGGGCGTGCCGCTACTCAAGGCTGAACTCTCAACAAAAGCATATCGGTCAACCGTTTGCTTAAACGCTTTGCGGTCTTCTGAAAAACCAAGGTCTATTCTGATTAAATGCTCTTTGTCAAAACCCAAGT
>JAIRJR010000063.1 GCA_031260575.1 Tannerella sp. | reverse complement strand
ACAGGAAGTAAAATCCGGCGAATTGACACAAGCCGGACAGATGAACCTGACCGGTTCGCTGACAGGGAAGATTGCAGGCGTACAAATCAATCAGTTCGGTGGGACTGTGGGCGCATCTTCGCGCATCACAATTCGCGGAAACTCATCGTTTGCCAGCGACCAGCAGCCTTTATTTGTGGTTGACGGTGTGCCTATATCAAACGATACGCAACGAACGGGCGATAACACCTACGAGGGAGTAGACTACGGTTCGGGTATCAACGATATCAACCCCGAAGATATCGAATCGATCACCGTATTGAAAGGAGGGTCTGCCGCTTTATACGGGATGCGTGCAGGACGCGGTGTAATTCTGATTACCACCAAAAAAGGTACCGTAGCGCGAAGTGGCGTGACTGTTTCGTACGATGCCAATCTGACACTAAGTAATGCTACCAATCTTGCTAAAATGCAAAATAGATATGGACAAGGATATGAAGGCGACGAAATGTACTGGAAACTCAATGGAAACGGAATGTCTTACCAACAGTATGCCGAAACATATGGTTTTAATTTTCAAGAAGAAATCAATGTGACAGACGAATCGTGGGGGCCACGCTTGGACATCGGGTTGATGCTTCCGCAGTTTGACAGTCCCAATACAAATGGCGTATATCAAGCCACGCCGTGGGTTTCACGCCCCAATAATTTGCGCGATTTCTTTCAAACCGGATCAATGATGAACCATACCATATCTGTGGCCTCTACTTCCGAGAAAGCAGACACACGCGTGTCGTTATCGTACCGAAGCCAAGTAGGAACAACTCCTCAAACCGAACAACAGCGTTATACAGGACAGTTTAGCACCAAATTGGCTTTGAATCAGCAGTTTTCGGTAGAAATGATGGGTAACTATACGCATACGACTACCCCTAATACTTTACAACAGGGTTACGATGCAGGCAATCCGATCAACGGTATGTTCAACTGGTCGGGACGACAAATCAATATGCAATCTTTGAAAGACAATTGGGACCAGAAGGATGCATCCGGAAATTATACCCATTACAATTGGATGAATGCCTACCATATGAATCCCTATTTCATTGTAAATAAAAACACAAACAGTATGGTTCGCGACCGTCTGTTCGGCAAAGCGTCTATTTTTTACAAACCTTTTGAATTTCTTACCATTGAAGGACGGATGGGTTTTGACTTTTTTCAAACGGAAAACATCGAACGGGTATTCTTTCATTGGGATTTTCCCGAAGGAAAATTCGACAAACGCAACACCAAAAATACTGAATTAAATCTGGACTTATTGGCCACTTTCAACAAACAATTTGGCGATTTCAGTTTGAATGCGACTGTCGGAGCCAATTACAGAGATGTTGTATGGTCGAATAGTTTGATCGGAGCCAGTCAATTAACAGTTCCGGGTGTATATACCATTGCCAATAAAATGGGTGATGCACTTGTTGAAATGGATCATAGCCACATTCGCTCTAATTCGGTTTTCGGTGCAGCTTCGATTGGTTGGAAAAGTCAACTCTTTTTGGATGTCAGCGCCCGCAATGACTGGAGTTCTACAATACTCGACCCATTCTTCTACCCCGGAGCGAGTATCAGTTGGATGCCTACCGAATCGTTCGATTTTATGAAAAATGATGTATTATCATTCCTGAAATTACGTTTTGGTTTGGCACAAATCGGAGCTGCTACGTCTGCCTACCGTAATCGTGCGTACTACTTTCCGGAATCATCGGCTTTTGGCGGCGTTTCCCAGATGTATAGGAGCATGACCATGCCGAGCGCTCATCTACGCCCCGAAAAAATCTTGACATGGGAACCGGGTATCGAATTGGGGTTGTTCGATAATCGCTTGTATCTTGACTTTACCTATTATCAAAAAATAACCACCGACCAGATATTATCGGTACCTACGGATAATACCATAGGATTTACCAGTTTTCAACTCAATGCAGGCAGGATTGATTCAAAAGGGATTGAAATCCAACTTCGCGGCGACATTCTAAGAAACTCTACGGGACTGAACTGGACAAGTACGGTTAATTTTACGCACAACACAAACAAAGTCGTCGAATTGGCTCCCGAATACCCTCAGCTTCTAGCTGTCCAGTTAGGTTGGTCTTGGGGTATTCCCAGTCGCGCTTTAGTGGGCGAAGATTGGGGAGTCCTGCAAGCAAGCGGCTATGACCGTGTCACTGAGGCTGACATTAAAGCAGGCATTGTAGGCGCTGGCGCACAGTTGGGCGATATCAAATTAACGGACAAAGGATTAGCCAGGTCGAGGACAGGTCAAATCATTGGGCGCGTTTCGCCCAAATTTTTAGCAGGTTTGCGTAATGAATTCAGCTATAAAAATTTGTCGGCAGGTTTCTTTGTTGATATGCGAATCGGCGGAGATATCTGGTCGCAATCCATGGATCACAGTTTTTATGCCGGTACAGCCGCCATCACTGCCGAAAACGGAATACGCGAACGGATGTTGTTGCCGGGAAAAGATGTGCAGAAGGGTGATCGTTTTGTGATGCAGGAATCAGTGGAGGTAGACGGCAAGTCGGTGCCCGGCAAGTGGGTGCCCAATACCATAGAAGTGACAGCTCAGGACTGGTTTTCAACTTATCCTGCAGAGCGGAATGTTTTTGATGGCTCTTTCGTCAAATTACGCGAAATTTACCTTTCCTACAATATTCCATCGTCTATCGTGGCAAAAACCGGATTTATCAGCAGAGCCAATGTGTCACTGATCGGTTCAAACCTTTGGCTGATCTATGTACATAAATCCAATATATTGCGTTTAGATCCGGAGACGGGCGGCGTGTCGAGCGATTCGCGAGGTGTCGGATTCGAACAATCCGCAACGCCTTCCTCCCGTGACATCGGTATTAAATTAGGTCTTACTTTTTAATCATAGGAGAATAAAGATATGAAAAAAATAATGAATAAATGGGTGGTTTCACTTTTTATGGCTACCTTAATGTCATCTTGTACGGGCGATTTTTATGATATAAATACCGATCCCGATGCGCTGAGTGATGTGCCGCACACCAATGTGCTTGGCAATGTGTTGCGCCGTACGGCCGAACGGATGGGTGATGATTTAGATGGATTTGGCACATGGGCAGGTTATATCAGTAAAATTCAATATCCCGACAATATGTCGGGCGCAAACCCTGAGAACAACACGTATGGTAACCGTTGGGCGAATTGCTATTGGGGTAATGAACAACTCAGGGTAATTCTTGCTAAAACCGAAGCGCTTGCCGAAGGAAATAAAAACCTGCGGTGGGCTTGCCGCATTTTCTCAATTCAACTGTGGTTGTTCAATATAGATATGTATGGCGATATGCCTTATTCCGAAGCATTTAAAGGCGCTCCCGATCTGGGAGGCATCACTACATCGAAGTACGACTCCGAAAAAGATATTTATCCCGACCTGATTGCCAAGCTAAAAGTGATTGGTGACGAAATGGCAACCGGATTCGGAAGTGACAATATTGGGCCCGGCGATTTTCTCTTCAAAGGGAATGTGGAGAAATGGCAACGCTATTGCAATTCGCTACGTTTGCGGGCTGCCATGCGTATATCAGGTGTTTGGCCTGCTGCAAAAACACACATCGAAGAAATAGCAGGAAATCCGGGCAGGTATCCATTATTAGATAGTAACGCCAATAATGGACATTTCTACTGGAACACGACATCGCCCTATTGGGACAGATGGTATGAAAACTTCCGTGGCCGCGACGATCATGGATTGTTCGATACCTTTGTAGACCATTTGAAAAAGATGGAGGATCCAAGGATTCAGGCAATCGTCAAACCGGCGCCCAGCGACGGCGAATACAGAGGGTATGTGAATGGAGGCCCGACGGCAACTCCGCTTAACCATTTTTCGCGTATCGGCGTGTTATACCGTGAAACGCCCGGACATTATACGGCTTTCTACAAGCCGTGCGAGACTTTCTTTATCCTTGCCGAAGCTGCTATGAAAGGTATGAATGTGGGGATGTCTGCTCAGGAGGCTTACGAAAAAGCCGTACGCATGTCGATGGAAGATAATAAAATTTCAGTCGAAGAAACGGAAGCATACTTAGCCGGCAAAGGAAAGTGGGACAACACCATAGAGCGAATCTGGTGGGATCAATGGGTGGCCTTGTTCAAGGAAAACATGGAAGCCTGGTGTTTATATCGCCGTACAGGAATTCCTACGCCTGATTTGAATTATATTTCGATCCGTTCGGTGTGGGGCAACGCCCATACCAGCCAACCTTTCCGCGCACCCTATCCTGCAAACCAACAATTATACAACAAGGATAATTACAATACAGCTAATGTCGGTATAGTGGATTACGTCTGGGGTAAACAGTTGTGGTGGGATACGCGCTCCGGCGTAAAATAACTGATGAAGGCAAACATTAATTAAAGTATAACCCTTCAAATAAAAAATGGTTGGAAAAAATTTCCAACCATTTTTTTATTTGTTTATCGTCATCAACTTACTGAGGTACTTGCCGATAATATCAAATTCGAGGTTGACGGCGGTTCCTTTTCGGATTTGATTGAAATTGGTTTGGTGGTAGGTGTAGGGGATGATGGCTACTTCGAAAGTGTTTCTTTGCGAATTGCATACCGTCAGGCTGACTCCATTCACACATACCGATCCTTTTTCAACCGTCATATAGCCTTGTTTGGCCATTTCCGTATTGTATGGGTATTCGAATGTATAATACCAGCTTCCATCGGCTTCGACCACATTCGTACAAACAGCCGTCTGATCGACATGCCCCTGGACAATATGTCCGTCCAAACGTCCGTTCATCAACATGCTCCGTTCAAGGTTTACACGGTCGCCCGCTTGCAGCAGTCCCAGGTTCGAGCGTTCCAATGTTTCCTTAATGGCTGTTACCGTATAGGTTTGATCTGTTTTTTTAACCACAGTCAGACATACGCCGTTATGCGACACACGTTGGTCGATTTTCAATTCGCCGGCGAACGAACAGGATAATTCGATATGTATATTACCTTGTTCGCAATCGATGGCAACTACCGTTGCCGCTTCTTCTACGATTCCCGAAAACATGGCTATTATTTTTTTCCTTGTTCCAACAATAAAGTCTTGGTAGGCGCATCGCATACTTCCGTCGGTCCAAAATATTGGATCGGGCCGGGATATACATAATCCGTTTGGATAGCCCATGAGTCGCGGTTCGCAGCAAAGGTTTGAAACGGCTTGCCGTCTAATTTCACCAATGCTTTCTGTATGACCGGTTTCAATTCGCCGTGTCGTTTTTCCAAATTCATCATCATCGTAATCGGTATCCCTCCGGCAATCCATTTTTCGGTAGGCGCTGTTGTGTTACGCACCGACGACATGTAACCGGTTTTGCCTGCGTTAATCAGGCAAGAAGCCGTATATCCCAATGAGTAGCAATAGTCAGCATCATAGTTGGTGGGTGCGGCACAACGGCCTTCATAACCGAAGAAATGGGTATGGGTAGCAAATTTCCCTGTGTACTTGCCCTCCTGCTTCCATTCAGCCAATCGTTTGGTAACCATGTCGGCAAGCAGTTTTTCGGTCTCGATCATCGATACCTGTACATTGCCGTGCGGGTCGCGTTCCAATGTCAACTGGCGGGCGACTCCTTCAGGCAAACCGGAAAATAGTTCAGCGTTGTTCTTGGTCAGCTTACTTGTGATATAAGCGAGTTGGCCGCTATGTCTGATCATCCCAAATTCGGCTGCATTCTTCGACAAAAAATCATTCAATTCGGCAATCAGCCGTTTCATCGCAGGAATAAATTCGATCAATCCTTCCGGAATCAACACCGTGCCGAAATGATGGCCATCCTCCGCACGTCGGGCTACAATCGAAGCGATCTGATTCACAACATCGTCTAACGACAGGTTATACGCCTCCACTTCTTCCGAAATAATGCAAATATTCGGATGCGTTTGCAATGCACATTCCAAGGCGATATGGGAAGCCGAACGTCCCATCAGTTTGATGAAATGCCAGTATTTGCGTGCTGAATTACAATCGCGCTGGATGTTTCCGATCACTTCCGAATAGACCTTACAAGCCGTATCGAATCCGAACGATGTCTCTATTTGTTCGTTCTTTAAGTCGCCATCGATCGTCTTGGGACAGCCGATAACCTGTACACCTGTATTGATTGCTTTGTAGTATTCTGCCAATACACAAGCATTTGTATTGGAATCATCGCCACCAATAATAATCAATGCGCTTATATTTAATTCTTTAAGAATTTCAAGTCCTTTATCAAATTGTTCTTTTGATTCCAATTTGGTTCGTCCCGACCCGATCATATCAAACCCGCCGGTGTTCCGGTAACGGTCTATAATCTCGGCAGTCAGTTCCATGTAATTGTGTTCAATCAGTCCGGCCGGGCCTAAAATAAAACCATACAAACGTGAATTTTTGTTGACCGATTTCAGTCCGTCGAACAACCCGGCAATGACATTATGTCCACCCGGCGCTTGTCCGCCCGACAGGATTACCCCTGCATTCACAGCAGGTAAGGATACTTTTTGTTTATTTTTTTCAAAAGTCACCACCGGCATTCCATATGTATTCGGAAATAACGCTTTGATTTCAAGCTGGTCGGCTACAGATTGGGTATACTCGCCGTCAACTGCCTGTACGGCTCCTTTTAATGCGACAGGCACTTTCGGCTGGTAAGTCGCCCTTGCAATTTGTAATGCGCTCTTAGTCATTTTATTAATAGTTTATAGTTTTCTGATTTCCAATTTATCGTTTCCCGTTATTCAATTATTCAGTTATTCCATTATTCAGTTACAGTTATTCAATTATTCCGTTATTCCATTATTCAGTTATTCAGTTATTCCGTTATTCAGTTATTCCGTTATTCCGTTATTCCCACTTTCCGTCTCAAAAAACACAAGCCAATCCCAATCCATAGCCATTGTTCCCGACTACAGGGGCGAATACCACGCCTGACTTGGATGGATTTACGCCAATCATTCTATGGAAGACAGGAAGCAACATATATGCGATTTCGGCACTGAATATCCCGACTCCCGCTCCGGCAACGACATCGCTGATCCAGTGTCTCCGGTTGAGAATCCGCAGGGTACCAACTGCGGTTGCAGTTGCATATCCCGCCACGCCGATCCAGGGTGATATATCTTTATATTCTTTCATAAGGATGTGTGCGCCGGTAAATGCTGAAGCGGTGTGACCGGATGGAAATGAGCGAAATCCCGAACCATCGGGACGCCGGACTTTCGTCATTGTTTTGACCGAATGGACAATGCCTGCCATGAGTAAATGGGAGGTAATGACCACAAATGTCCTGTCTCTGAAATTATGTTTGGCTTTGACGCCTACCCAATCCAATCCATATACGAATGCAACGGGGGCGAACATCAGATAGTTGTCTATCGGACGGTGAACATAGTGCCGGGTAACTTCCTTGTCCGTATCATGATCCAACCGCTGTAAAGGGTTAATAACCTGAGCTAAAGCGCCGTATGCCATAAATACAGAGGGAATGATCAAACCGGACGCAGGGTATTCTGTCAACCTTTTTCTATCATAACGAGGCGGTTGCCGGGCGGAGTTAAAAGCAAAGAAGTCGTCCGGATTCAACAGCTTCGTTAGATTGTTTCCGGTTTCGCCCTCACAATGACGCTGTATGATATCGCTGCTTTCCGCATCCATGAATGAATTGTATTTGGCTTCAATGGATTCCGTAATCAAACCATATAATAAAATCAAAAGAAATGATCTCATCCGTCGCAATATGGAAATGATACGTTATTTATTTTCATATTTGCTTGAGGCAACGGATACTTTCATCTGCTCCTTGCCCGTTCGCAATTTAACGCCTGATGGAGATAAGAAATTTCGAATCGCAGTTGTATAATTTGAGGAAGTTTCTCTCGAAACGGGGACAAGTAATACCCTTAAATCTTCATCAGGCGATACAGCGAGATGATATGCCAGTAATGTAGCAATGTTGTTAAAATAATATGTTCGATAAGTCGCACTATATCCGTTGTTTCCGGATTGTTCATTGCTTGATGACAGAAAAGAGGTGAAATTATCTTCAATTCTTCTTTCTCTAAAGAAAACGTCAACCGAATCTTCCTGAATCAACAGTAAGTGTGGAGGCGGTTTCAAGGAATAAGGCCAATCCTCATTGGGCATAAATTTAAGGTTGAACATCATACTATTGATCATACGACCTTCGATTACCGGTTTGATTTCCTTTGCAGGAAGTACGAGACGCGTATAAATGCCGGCCGGTGTTTTGATAAAAGAAAAATCGTCATTCGCGGTTAATAACTGTTCGGTATCGGAATTTTCAAAACGGTTCAACTGGATCACTTCTTTAGTCGTAATAAACGGCGCTGAATAATACGCAGTCGAATCTGTACCCTTACTGCTTTTATGAATCGTATGATAATCTATACGAATGTCAGTCCGCTCAATATTGAACAAACAGCCGCTTCCATATCCTGTGGTCACATATATTCCGGGAAAAAATTCGTTGAAGGCTTGTTGGGTTTTGAAAGAAGCCGGATTGTTGACCGTTTCTTCATAAATTTTTTGGCCGAGTTCGTGGGGAAGGCGTATTTTCATCATTCTGGGAACGAGATATTCTTTTTCCGAAATCTGTATCGAATCACTATAGACCGTCCCGCTGGCGGCAGTATATACCTGCGACCCCCATACGGTATTCAAGTCACAATAATCTGCCGGATTTGCATTGGAATAATATACTTTATCCAAAGGTTTCGTGACCGGAATGATCCGGAATTGAAAAGGGGTATTCGGATTTCCGGTTTCGGAATAGTAAAGAACCAAATAGATGGAATCAATCTTATTTTGATTGGGCGTATCGGAAAATTTAAATTCATCTTCGCAATAGAATTGACATAGATAATCAGCCTTAAGTCGTCCGTACAGTGGATCAAAGTATTCTCCCAGAAGACCATACGTGGTTTTTGAGAAAAGCGAATCCCGGTAAACGGTCGAAGCCTGAATGTGAAACGTATCCGAATATATCGTAATTTTGTCACGATCGGGCGTAAGCGAACTGCCAACCAAACTCGAATTATCATCACAACCGCTAAGGATGAAGACACCCAAGCACAAAGTAGAAATCAGATATGGAATTGTTGTTTTCATTTTTTCAGTTTTGTAGCGATAAGCATATCATAAAAATCATTGTATGTATCAATATAATTATCAGAAGATTGATAAGCCAAGAACAACTTTTTGCTCTTCTCGATATGTTCGATTGTTTGCGGATCGATGTACATGCTTCCTTGAATAAGTGCATCCGAAAATTGTATCGCCAATTTTGTTAACGACTGGAAATTAGGTGTTTCGATAATTTTCAAGTCTTTGTCGGTGACTCCATCCTGCTTCAACTTTTCGGCCAACCTGTTTCCAAGGGTCGAATTAAAAGGAAGGTCGTAAATCGAATAGACGATTTTCGTTTTCGAAAAACAGGGATCGTCCAAATACATCCGTCTCAGGTAAATCGGCGCCAAAGCCGTAAGCCATCCGTGGCAATGAATGATGTCGGGAATCCAACGAAGTTTTTTGATGGTTTCAAAAACACCTCTCACATAGAAAATGGCGCGTTCATCATTATCATCAAATTCATACCCATTGTGATCGTGTACGGTTGCTTTCCGATGAAAGAAATCTTCATTATCAATAAAGTAGACTTGCATACGCGCGGATTGGATGGAGGCGACCTTGATGATCAACGGATGATCGGTGTCGTCAATTATCAAATTCATGCCCGAAAGCCTGATCACTTCGTGTAATTGGTTGCGGCGTTCATTGATGCAACCATATTTAGGCATAAAGGTCCTGATTTCTTTTCCACGTTCTTGAATCCCTTGCGGAAGATCTCGACAAATGATTGAACTTTCTGATTCAGGTAGATATGGGGTAATTTCTTGGGTAATAAATAAAACTTTTTTAGCATCCATTCTATATGAACTATCAAAAACGGTCACAAAGATAGTAAAAAAAAAACATTAATAATCAAAATATTTATGATAATAATTACTAAAAAAACCAAAAAAAAGTATCAACAAAACATCAGGTGTTTGTTTTTGAGTTACTTTTGCGATCCTGAAGTCGTTTATAACACAAAGAAACGGATGTAATTTTTTAGGACAAATATGATAATAGTAAAGACTGCCAAACAATTAAAGCATTTTATTACAAATGAAAAGCGAGCAGGTAGAAGTATCGGTTTTGTCCCGACGATGGGGGCATTGCATGAAGGGCATCTGAGCTTGGTAAAAAACTGTATCAAGGCAAATGATATCTGTGTAACGAGTATTTTTGTAAATCCTACCCAGTTTAATGACCGGCAGGATTTGGTGAATTACCCGCGAACGATGGAAAAGGATTGCTTACTATTAGAATCTTCCGGGTGTGATTATATTTTCACCCCATCCGAAAATGAAATGTATCCTGAACCTGATATCCGTGTTTTTGACCTTGGCTATGTGACCACCGTGATGGAAGGCGCTTCCCGCCCCGGACATTTTAACGGTGTAGCCCAAGTAGTAAGCAAACTGTTTGATATGGTCGAACCGGATAAAGCCTATTTCGGAGAAAAGGACTTTCAACAGGTTGCCGTCATTCGAGAAATGGTTAAGAGGTTGGATATCGGGGTACAAATCATAGCATGCCCGACTGTAAGGGAAAAAGACGGCCTGGCTTTTAGCAGCCGCAACGCCAGGTTGACTACCGAACAGCGTCAAATTGCGCCGGTGATTGCAGCTACATTAAAAGAAAGTCTTACTTTTGTTCCCAAAAAGACGATTCAAGAGGTGGCGCAATGGGTAATCAATACATTGCAAAGCGAACCGTTATTGCGTGTGGATTATTTCGAAATTGTGGATGGGAAGCGACTGCTGCCATTACAAGATTGGATGGAATGTGAAGAACCCGTAGGTTGTATCGCTGTTTTTTGTGGAGAAGTAAGGTTGATTGATAACATTAATTATAAATTTTCAAGATAAAGTATTAATATAAATAAAAAAATGAGAATCGAATTATTAAAATCAAAGATTCATGGTGTGAAGGTGACCGAAGCCAATCTGAATTATATTGGAAGCATAACCATCGACAGGGATTTGATGGATGCGTCCAATCTGATTGAGTTTGAGAAGGTTTGGGTTTTAAACATTAACAATGGCGAGCGTTTTGAAACCTATGTGATAGAGGGGGAAAGAGGTTCCGGCACAATTTGCGTGAATGGAGCCGCTGCGCGTCGCGTCCAGACCGGCGATCCTATTATAATTTTGTCATATACCCAAATGGACTTCGAAGAAGCTAAAAAATTCAGGCCGACTGTGATTTTTCCTGATCCTGTGACGAACCTTTTGGCTTAAAAAATGTTATATTTATTTTTACCCAAACAAAAAAAATAAAGAAGAAATGATGGAATTATATAAAATATTTTATTAATTTTGCGGTGATTAAATAACACAAAGATTTAAACGAAATGAGACAAGACACGAAAGAATTAATTCTAAAAGAATCGTTCAAGCTTTTTGCATGGAACAGGTACGAACAAGTTACGGTTTCGGATTTGGAACGGGTAACGAAACTGACAAGGGGGGCAATTTTCTATTACATGAAAAATAAAGAACATCTATTTGTCGAAGTATTAGACAAATACATGTTACATATCAATTCCCCTCAAGTTGAAGATGGCAAGCAGACTTTATTGTCGTATATTGATTCATTTGTTGAACAAATTAAAAAAACCAAAAAACAAATGAATACATTAGGCGTAAAAAATATGAATTTCGCCTACGCCAATATTGCCAATCAGGCTATTTTTTATTATCCCGAATTTACCAAACAACTCCGGGAAAAGGAGAATGAGGAATTGAAAAACTGGATTAAAATATTACAACTTGCCGTCCGGTCGGGAGAGATAAAAGATACGATTGATGTGGAAACAGTTGCCGTTATTTTCCAGCAGACCTATTCGGGATTGGGAAATAAAGGCATAATTCATCCGGAAGGGATAGATGTGGATGAAACTCACAAGGTGTTTATGTGTATTTATAATATAATTAAAAAATAAATGGAGAAAGACAGCAGTTTAAGCAGTAACGAAAGTTTATCAAAGAGAATCAGACGTACAAATGCCGAAATTAAAAAGAGTATTTTTGACGCAGTTTATCAAATTGTAAAGGAAAAGGGATTTCCGGTACTGTCAATCAATCTGATATCAGAGTATTCCAAAGTCAGTCCTATCATCATAGGCAAACGTTTCAGGGATTTGGACGATATTATCGACCAATTTCTCGGCCGCTGGGAATACTGGATTGATATTTTTAGTGAAAGCGCCGGTCAAGAGAAAACAAAAGCCTCTTACCAAAACACATTGGAAACCATTTTGGATGTGATATGGAAGAAAAAGGCTATCCAACAGATTCTGGCTTGGGAAATAGTGGAAGATACGCCGTTATTGGAATCCGTGATCAATGACCGGGAAAAGAGAATTGAGAAAATGACCAACATCTTTGCCCCTGTTTTTAAAGGCACCGAATATGATATCAGGCTGATTACAGCCATCTTACTTTCGGCAGTTTATTACATGGCCGGATATAAGAAAAAAGAATCTTATTTTGGCCTCAATATTAAAGGAAATACGGGAAACCTGAAGTTGCTTGAAGGAATCAATCAACTTTCCGGCCTTGTCTTTGATAAAGTTGAGAAAACGACAGAAAAGGAAATTGCAAAAAGAATGCTTGCAAACGGCGACAGTATTGAAAAAATTGAACTCATAACCGAACTAAGCAAAGAAGAAATTGCTGTTCTTAATAATAATGTATAATGTCAAGGAAAATTTCAGTTATTGGCGCAGGTAACGTGGGTGCGACTTGTGCAAATGTATTGGCTACACGAAATGTGTCGGCCGAAATCATTTTATTAGACAACCAAAAAGGATTAGCCGAAGGTAAAGCAATTGATATCATGCAAACTGCTCCTTTAGTAGGGATTAACTCGCGGATTAAAGGAGTTACCGATGATTATGAATCAACCTCCAATTCCGACGTGGTGATCATAACCGCCGGTGTAACGCGTAAGCCCGGAATGTCGCGCGAAGATTTGGTCGGAGTCAATGGCAGAATTGTCAAATCGGTAGTGACAAATGTATTAAAGTATTCGCCTGATACCATATTGATTATTGTATCCAATCCGATGGACACCATGTGCTACTTGGCCAACAAAATTTCAGGATTGCCACGCCACAAAGTTTTGGGTTTGGGAGGCGCTTTAGACAGTTCCCGGTTAAAATACTACCTGAACTTAGCCTTGAATGTGAATGTAAATGATATACAAGCAACGGTGATCGGAGGGCATGGCGATACCACCATGGTACCGGTTATTTCGTTGGCAACCTGCAAAGGAGCGCCGGTGACCAGTCTCTTACCCAAAGAAAAATTGGATGAAATCGTCGAAGCGACAAAAGTCGGGGGGGCTACCCTATTGCAAATCATCGGTACTTCTGCCTGGTATGCACCCGGAGCTGCAGCAGCGATCTTAGCCGAATCAATTGTCAACGATCAGAAACGGATTCTCGCATGTGGCGTAATGCTTGAAGGTGAATATGGAGAACAGGATCTGGTGATAGGCGTTCCGGTTATTATAGGACAATACGGCTGGGAAAGGATCGTGGATTTTCCGCTCACTGATGCTGAAAAAGAGGCGTTTAATGCTTCAGCCAAAGCAATAAAAAAGGTAAATCACGTATTGGAAGATATTGGGATTCTTTGATATAATGAATCCCGATTCTTGCTCCTCTCCTTCGCTTACTGCCCCTTTTTCAAGAAACGAGGGGTAGCAAAACGTCATGATAGTCAGCGTTTATCGACTTTAGAAATCCTCAAACCGTTTATCCCCGGCATCTGTTATCGCCATACACTCAGCTTCTACCAACCAACCCGGACGGCAGACAGGCGCCCAAACGATTACTTGGGGGATGCGTGGATAATGCCGTTGCATGTACGAAGCAATGGTTTTGTGGTCGGCAATATCGCGAAGATAAATGATCAGATGCATAACGTCGTCCATTCCTGCACCCGCTTCTGCCAGAAGCGTACAAATATTTTCGAACATCCTGTCGGTTTGTTTGATCAGATCCATCGGGTGTTCTATTTCGCCACGGTTATTGATACTGGCAGTACCGGAAATGAATACATGACGCCGGTCTCCGTATTGAATCGCCGTTCCCCTTTCGAAAGTGACACCATATTGATAAGTAGGGTTAAGATGGGTAGGTGCATATAAATATTGAATCTGTTCGGACTGAAGTCCGTGAACCGCGTATGCATCCATAAAAACAAGTGTTTCCTGATTTGTGTATTTCCCTTCAATACCGGTACTTGCAATAAAATGTGTGTCGGGGGTCAAACCTTCTTTCTCAAAATAATTTCGTCGGGCAGCCACCATGCCTGCATAATACGTATCCACGTTTTGCACAAAGATCCATGTGCGCTGACAATGTTCTTCAAGCGTACACCCTTTGGTCTCAAGCAATTGGGTATATCGATCGAATGTGGATTCAGTCTGAATGGCTACATTATCTCCATTTGAACCTATTTGTGTATGGTACAGATGGCGATAGGACGAATGTTCCATCATGGTTCCCTGAGTGATTTTCGACACGTTCACTTTGGGTACGAAATAGAGCCAGACAACCACTTTCGTTCCATCTAACGGGGGTTGTTGGACGATCGAAACTGCCGTAAAATCATCGGCTTGGTTGAAGTAAACAGACTGATTGATCGCATCACTCAAAAAAAAACGTTTCCATACCAACACCCTATCCCGCCAATCATCCTGTAATAATGCAATGGTAGTCGCCATTCGGGAAAATTGCGTGGCCGGATCGCAGGATGAATCTGTCAATCTGATTATTACATGATATTCTGCTATGCCCCGGATTGGAGAAAAAATACTGATTTGAGCCTCTGTCGATAGATCCGGCCACACCTTATTTTGATAATCTGTCATTATTCTGTTCCGCTTTTGAAATGCACCTAAATTGTATATTTCGGGCAAAAGTAGATGAAATTATTATTTAATCCAAGCACATACAAAGAAAAATTCTTACATTTGCTCCCTCAAAATGAAGGAAACGGATAGATATGAAAGAAACGCTTTGTAAATGGCTTCTACGCCTGTTCGGATGGTCGATAGGTCCTGTTAGTGAAAACGTACCTAAATGTGTGATATGTATTGCTCCGCATACCAGCAACTTGGATTTTATATTGGGACAACTCTATTATACAGCTATCGGACGAAAAGCCCATTTTTTAATGAAAAAAGAATGGTTTGTCTTTCCCCTCAATTTGATCTTTAAAAAGATGGGAGGATTTCCGGTAGACCGTAAAAAAAATAACTCCGTGACCGATCAAATGGTGAAATTGTTTGAAAAATACAAGTATTTGCATTTGGCTATCACCCCCGAAGGCACTCGAAAAAAGGTAGACGAATGGAAAAAAGGGTTTTATTACATCGCATTAAAAGCGCAAGTACCCATACAGTTAGCTTATATTGATTATCGTAAAAAAGAAATGGGCTTCAAAGGGACATTCTATCCAACGAATAATCCGGAAGAAGACATGCTTACGATTCGCTCTTATTATCAGGAAATGAAGGGACGTTACCGGAATAAATAGCAAGTTCGGCAACACGATTCGAAAAAGGTTGATAGAGATGACAATACCTGATTTTCTTTTTGAATGTAGTTGGGAAGTATGTAATAAGATCGGAGGTATTCATACGGTTCTATCTACGAAAGCGCACACCCTGCACCGGCAATTTAACGACCGGGCGATTTATATGGGACCGGATTCAGGCAGACCGAACCCTGAATTTGAAGAAATGCATACATTTTATCCTGATTGGGTGGAATTTGCAGAAAAAAACGAACCGTTTCGCATAAAAACCGGTCGTTGGCAAATACCCGGCACTCCGCCTGTAATCCTCATCGATTATCAACAGCTATTTTGCGAACGAAACGCATTATATTTCTCCATGTGGGAGTCATTTGGCGTTGATTCATCGCGCGCATATGGCGACTATGACGAATCATGCATCTTTGCCTACGCCGCCGGGCGGGTGATTCAAAGTTTTTACACTTTCCATCGCTTGGAGGAAAAAAAAGTGATTGCCCATTTCCATGAATGGATGTTGGGATTTGGCGCTTTGTATATTCAAAAGCATTGCCCCCGGATTGCGACAGTCTTTACCACGCATGCCACGTCGACCGGACGCTCGATCGCAGGGAACAACAAGCCTCTGTATCAATACTTAAATCATTATAACGGCGACGGGATGGCGCATGAACTCAACATCGAAGCCAAACATTCGCTCGAAAAACAGACAGCCCGGTTTGCGGATTGTTTTACGACGGTGAGCGATATTACCGCTTTGGAGTGTGAACAGTTATTAGACAAATCTCCTGATGTCGTTACCCCCAACGGTTTTGAACCCGGTTTTGTACCGGATAACGATTCGTATGTTGCCAAACGAAATCAAGCGCGTACCCTGTTATTCAATGTGGCAGAAAAGCTGACGGGTTCACATATAGATCCCAATGCCTTTCTGGTTGCGACAAGTGGCAGGTACGAGTATCGCAATAAGGGTATTGATGTATTTATAGATGTAATGAATCAATTACGTCTTTCGAACGAATTGCCGTGCGAAGTGGTCGCTTTCATCCTGGTTCCGGCATGGGTTTATGCGCCACGTGCCGATTTAAAAGAGGTTTTGGTTCGCAACTTTCAAACCGACGAATCGATGCAAATGCCGTTTCTGACTCACTGGCTGCATGAAATGGACAACGACCGCGTGATGAATCATATCTTGAAAGCCGGTTTTTCGAACCATCCTTCCGAAAAGTTGAAAATTATCTTTGTCCCATGTTATTTGGACGGAAACGATGGAATCTTCAACATGCCCTATTATGATTTATTAATCGGGATTGATGCCACTCTTTTTCCATCTTACTATGAGCCATGGGGATATACACCGTTAGAAAGTATCGCCTTTGGCATTCCGGCTATTACTACCGGCTTTGCAGGGTTTGGTTTGTGGGTGCAAAATATGCTTAATGGAAGTTCGATCGACGAAGGCGTAGAGGTGGTAAACCGCACAGACGATAATTACGCGGAAGTAGTATCCGCGATTTGCGAGACCCTGTTAAAACTGATCAAGAACGATCAATCCGAAAGGGAAACCATCAATCAAAAATGTTTTGAATTGGCTTCGAAAGCGGAATGGCAATCGTTCATCAAACACTACCATACGGCTTACGATATGGCTTTGATGAAAGCCGTAAAGCGAAAAAAATGAGGCTGCCTTAGCCTTAAAAAAACGCATAAGACAGCCTCCTATTCCTACAAGATTGGTGTCAGGACAAGATTCCGGTACGACACTTTCCCATGATCGCCTTGTAAATAAATGGGGCCGGATTTGAAAACATCAGCTTGCATCGCGCCACCTGTCGGGCCGTAGGCCGGTTTGTTGTCAATGATCTTTGTCCCATTCAGCACCACGGTGACATGTCTTTTGCAAAGAATGATCTCCATGGTTTGCCATTCGCCGGCTTTTTTCTCTGCTGCCACCGAAGGAGTGACACGGCTGTATAACCCGCCCATATTGTGCGAATCAAGCGCTTTACCATACGAATCCACTACCTGAATCTCGTATATCCCACGAAGATAAACCCCACTGTTGCTGCCTTCAGGAATGTTGACTTCAAGCGTAAGTTTGAAATCATCAAACTCAGCGTCTGTCCTTAAATTGCCGAAACCGACACGTTGCCCTTCCGTCCGTACCGGGTCATTCATGAGTTCGCCGTTAACAATTTTAAAGCCGTTGGCTTGATTGGGATTAATCAACCTCCATCCGGTCAGGTCTTTTCCGTTGAATAGTCTGATCGGAGCGCCGTATTTAACAGCCGACAAATCAGGAGCGGCGCCCGGATCGGGCAAACGCCAACCTTTAAAGTTTCTAACCGATACGCTCATTGCATCGCGAGCAGGACTGATTACCTTTCCGGACAGGTTGTTACCTGTCTTCTCGAAAATATACGTTTGGCTTACAACATGTTTGCGGTTATCGTTTCGCACCACTTCACGCGAACCCTGAGTTACGACAAGGGTTCTGTCGTCGTAGAAATATACAGACGAAACCGGAAGAACGCTTCCCCCGCCCCATAACAACTCAGCGTCTAAAAAACCTTTGCCGTCGTTTACGCCAAGCCAACCTACCGAACCATCTTCAATTTCGATGGTCCACATTCCAAAAAACTCTTTCTTAACGTCTTGTGCATTGATTACACAGACAGACAAAAAGAACATTACCCCTAAAATACCGATTCGTTTCATGACTTAATAATTATAAATATTTACAAAAATACAAATTATTTCGTTCATGCGTATTTTATTTCAAAAAAAACTTTTTATAACCATAAAATACCCTTCAAAAGCATTATTTTGATTTCCCGATTATACATTCACTCAATTATTCCTTCAAATAACGTACCTTTGCACGAATTATTAACCGGGTTTTAAGAAAAACGAATAAAGCAATTATACATATTTTCACAAATAACTAACGATGAAGATTCAAACACGAAAATCAAACGAAGTGATTTGGAGGGAGTTCTTTTCAAACACCAAACTTCCTGCCCAATTGGAAACACTTCACGAAATAGCTAACAATCTATGGTGGGCATGGAACCACGAAGGTTCTGAACTTTTTAGTGCGCTCGATGCCCGGCTCTGGGATCAAACGGAAGGAAACCCCGTACTATTGCTCCAAATGCTATCAAACCAACGCATTGACGAAATCATGGCAAACGGTGCACTGATCACTCAAATCAATGATGTTTATAGTCAGTTGCAAACCTATCTCCATGCGAAACCCGACGAAACCAAACCCTCTATTGCTTATTTTAGCATGGAATACGGATTGACGAATATCCTGAAAATCTATTCCGGCGGTTTGGGTGTCTTAGCCGGTGATTATCTGAAAGAAGCCAGCGACAGCCATATTGACCTGACGGCTATCGGATTGCTTTACCGGCATGGTTATTTCAACCAGAGTTTGTCGATGGAAGGGAATCAAATTGCCAATTATGAACCACAGGATTTCAACTTGCTTCCATTGACACAGGTGAAAAATGAATCGGGCGAACCGGTTGTTTTGGAGGTGCCTTTCTCGGAACGTCCGGTTCTTGCCAACATCTGGAAGGTCAACGTCGGGCGAATCTCTTTGTATCTGATGGATACGGATATTCCGGAAAATAACGAATGGGATCGCTCCATCACACATCAACTCTATGGAGGCGACTGGGAAAACAGATTGAGGCAGGAATATTTACTGGGAGTCGGCGGAATTCTGCTATTAAACAAATTAGGCATCAAAAAACAGATTTATCATTGCAATGAAGGCCATGCCGCCTTGATTAATGCCCAGCGTTTGGTTGATTATATCCAAAATGATCAATTGGATTTTAACGAAGCGCTCGAAGTCGTACGCGCTTCGTCTTTGTATACAGTCCATACGCCGGTTCCTGCCGGACACGACTACTTTGACGAATCGTTGTTCGGAAAGTACATGAAAGATTTTCCGGCGAAATTGGGAATCAGTTGGCAGGATTTCATTGATATGGGACGCATGTATCCCGGAAGCTCCGACAAATTTTCGATGAGCACATTCGCCCTCAATACATGCCAGGAGGCAAACGGCGTAAGCCAATTGCATGGAAAGGTCTCAAGGCAGATGTTTGCCCCCCTTTGGACGGGATATTTTCCGGATGAACTGCATGTAGGTTATGTCACAAACGGAGTACACATGCCAACTTGGACGGCAACCGAGTGGAAAAAATATTATACAAAGATTTTTGACGACAGTTTTGCCGTCGACCAATCCAATCCACACATCTGGGAAGCCATTCAACATGCGTCCGACAGTGAGTTGTGGGATATCCGCAAACAACTTAAAAATAAATTAATCAATTATATCAAAGCACAATACCGCGACAATTGGTTGAAAAACCAAGGCGATCCGGTCAAGGTGGTTTCCATATTAGAAAAAATCAACCCGAATGCTTTATTGATAGGCTTCGGACGCCGTTTTGCAACCTACAAGCGCGCCCATCTTTTATTTTCCGACTTGGATCGTTTGTCGAAAATCGTAAATAACGAAAAAATTCCGGTTCAAATCGTTTATACAGGGAAAGCGCATCCCGCCGACGGAGGCGGACAGGGATTGATCAAACAAATTGTTGAAATCTCGCGCCGCCCGGAGTTTCTCGGAAAAATCATTTTCTTAGAGAATTACGACATGCGATTGGCACGTCGCCTGGTTTCGGGGGTCGATATATGGTTGAACACCCCGACACGTCCGCTGGAAGCCTCCGGCACTTCGGGCGAAAAAGCCGAAATGAATGGCGTCCTCAATTTATCGGTTTTAGACGGATGGTGGTACGAAGGTTATCGAAAAGGCGCCGGTTGGGCTTTAACTGACAAGCGGACGTATGATAATCAGGCCTATCAGGATCAATTGGACGCAGCAACGATTTATAACATTTTGGAAAACGAGATTATCCCGCTCTATTTTGCGAAAAACAGCAAAGGATATTCGCCCGAATGGATTCAATACATCAAAAATTCGATTTCGCAGATTGCGCCTCATTATACGATGAAGCGGATGTTGGATGATTATATTTCACGTTTTTACATCAAATTGGCCAATCGTTCGGCTTTGCTGACCCAAAACAATTACGGGGAAGCCAAAGAAATCGCCGCATGGAAAAGCCATGTGGCAGCCAACTGGGATCGCTTTGAAGTCGTTTCGTTTGTATACGGCGATGACGTGGTACATCCGGTTGTGGGAGAAGACTTTCATATCAAATTGGTGATCGACCGGAAAGAATTGAAATGTATGCTTGGAGTCGATGCGGTTTATACAAAAGACAACCCGGAAACCAATAAAGACGAGTTTTTCACTGTATTTCCATTTAAAATTGTCAAGGAAGAAGGTTCAAAATTATATTTTGAATTAAGAAGTATCACAAAACAATACGGCCGTTTTAAGGTAGGATTTCGTGTATATCCCATCAATGAAAAATTACCCCACAAAATGGATTTTGCCTATATGAGGTGGATACAACCTGAAAATTAAAAAACAAATGAAATCCGAATATATTGTACTTGGTTTGATGTCAGGATCTTCGCTCGACGGGATGGATTTGGCGCTGTGTCGTTTTGAAAAAATGAACGAGGGGTGGGAATATGATGTGATAGCAGCCCAAACGTTTCCATATACTGATGCATTGCGGTTGCGTTTAGCGCAGGCAATCCATCTGTCAGCTTTTGAGTTTGTGAAATTGGATGTGGAATTGGGTTCGGTCATTGCCGATACTGTCCGTACATTTTTAGCCGTCGAAACGGTAAAACCTGACTTTATTGCATCTCACGGGCACACGACATTTCATCAGCCGTCAATCGGTCTGACTTCGCAAATCGGAAGCGGTGCAGTGATTGCGGCGCAAACGGGGATCACTACGGTCTGTGATTTCCGCACAAATGATGTAGCGCTCGAAGGGCAGGGGGCGCCGCTGGTTCCGATCGGCGACGAACTATTATTCGGACATTACGATGCCTGCTTGAATCTGGGTGGGTTTTCCAATATTTCGTTTAGGAAAGATGGCAGACGGGTAGCATTTGACATTTCACCTTGCACTATGGCAGTGAATTCCTTAGCACACCGGTTGGGAAAGGATTTTGACCGCGATGGTGAAACAGCCCGTAGCGGCCGGTTGGATCAACCGCTTTTTGACAGATTGAACGAACTTGATTTCTACCGCAAAA
>JAIRJR010000058.1 GCA_031260575.1 Tannerella sp. | reverse complement strand
CACGATCCCGGCTTTCTCCGCGACGCGTCTGGGCCGATAAAGTAAAAGTAAAAATAAGTAAAAGAAATATCGTTACCCTATATTTTCCGGATGATTTCCATGCCCTTTTTGACCGCAGTTTCATTTGCAGGAATTAATTTGTGATGACGTACCGGAAGTGTTTCTTTTAATCCTAATATAACACTTTCGGGTTGAACAACCGGAACAACTTGCAGTAAACCTCCCAGTACAATCATATTGAATGTTTTTTCCATATTCAATACCGATGCAGTATCCATTGCATTGATACGATAGACATTGATATCCGTACGCGTGACCGGTTTATGAATACCGTAGTCATCGTAAATCAGGATACCGCCTTTTTTTACTTTTGGTTCAAATTTATCCATCGAAGGTTGATTCAGCACCACCACAATATCGTATTCGTTCAGTACGGGCGAACTGATGCGCCGGTCGCTGATAATTACGGTTACGTTGGCTGTACCGCCCCGTTGTTCAGGCCCGTAGGAAGGCATCCATGATACTTCTTTGCCTTCCATCAACCCTGCGTAGGCTAATATTTTACCCATCGAAAGCACGCCTTGCCCGCCAAATCCTGCTAATATAATTTCATGTTTCATAATTCATTACGTTTTTTTCAAGTCTCCTAACGGATAGTATGGAAACATATGGTCTACCATCCATTGATTTGCTTTTTCCGGTGTAAGTTTCCATCCTGATGCACAGGATGATACAAATTCTACTAATGAACAGCCTTTTCCGTTCATGGAATTTTCGAAGGCTAAACGAAGCATCCTTTTCGCTTTTCGAACAGCTGCCGGCGTTTGTACACTTTGACGGGTCACTAAACAAGTTCCTTCGAGTTGCGCCAGTAAGTCGGATATTTTAAGTGGATAACCGTTCAATGCAGCATCGCGGCCGTAGGGGCAGGTTGATGCATTCATGCCGAGCAAAGTCGTTGGCGCCATCTGGCCTCCTGTCATTCCATAGATTGCGTTATTGACAAAAATGATGACGATATTTTCGCCGCGATTCGCTGCATGTATCGTTTCGGCTGTTCCGATCGCAGCCAGGTCGCCATCGCCTTGGTAAGTAAATACCATCTTCGTGGGATTCAGCCTTTTGGCTGCCGTTGCCACTGCCGGAGCGCGTCCGTGTGCCGCTTCAATCCAGTCGATATCCAAATAGTTGTAGGCAAACACGGCACATCCGACAGGCGACACGCCAATGGTTTGTTCTTCCATCCCCATCTCTTCCACCACTTCGGCAATGAGTTTATGGATGACACCGTGACTGCAACCCGGACAATAGTGCATGGGATTGTCATTCATCAGTTTCGGTTTGCCGTAAACTAAATTTTCGGGTTTGATTATTTCGTTGCGATCTGTCTGTTTCATACTATCTTTTCTTTTATTGCCCGGACGATTTCATCGGGGGTGAAAACAATTCCGCCCAACCGTCCGAAGTGTTCTACTTTAATTCTTCCATTCACCGCCAACCGGACATCTTCCACCATCTGTCCTGCATTCAATTCGACTGATAACATGCCTTTTACCTTGCCGGCATAATCGGATAGCGCTTTTTGGGGAAACGGCCACAACGTAATCGGACGAAACAGACCTACCTTCAGATTCTGTTCGCGTGCGATTTCAACGGCTTTTTCACAGATTCGGGCCGAAGAACCAAAAGCCACAAGCAGGTAATCGACATCGTTACACATATATTCCTCAAATCTGACTTCATTTTCTTCTATCTTACGGTATTTAGCCTGAAAGCGAAGATTATTTTCCTCCATCCTGACAGGGTCGAGTTCGAGGGAAGTGACGATATTGGGTTTGCGGTTCGCCGGTTTTCCACGTGCCGCCCAAGGAGATTCGGCAGCAACCTCATCGTCGGTCTTACGTTTCCGGAAAGGAGGTAGAACTACTTTTTCCATCAATTGGCCAATCAATCCATCTGTTAAAATCATGGCCGGATTGGAATATTTGAATGCCAAATCGAATCCAAGTGCAACGAAATCAGCCATTTCCTGTACCGATGAAGGCGCTAAAGTAATTATCCTGTAATCGCCATGCCCTCCACCTTTCACGGTTTGAAAGTAGTCTGCCTGGCTGGGTTGGATGGTTCCCAATCCCGGCCCTCCGCGCATGACATTGACAATCAGGCAAGGAAGGTCGCATCCGGCAATATAGGAAATACCTTCCTGCTTTAAACTGATTCCCGGGCTTGAAGATGAGGTTATTACTCTGCGACCTGTGGCGGCGCCTCCGTAGACCATATTGATTGCAGCTATTTCGCTTTCCACTTGCATCACTACCATACCGGTCGTTTCCCAAGGCTTTTCGGCCATCAGTGTTTCCATGATTTCCGACTGTGGCGTGATGGGATAGCCGAAATATCCATCCGCCCCATAATGAATCGCTGCATAGGCAATCGCTTCATTACCTTTCATTAATTTTATATTATCCATACGATTACGATTCTATTTTAGTTTTGTAAACCGTCAGGCAACCATCCGGGCAGACCACTCCACAATTAGCACAACCGATGCACTGATTTGGATTTTTCAAAACCACAAAATGATAGCCTTTGTTGTTGACGTCGCGTGAATGCAACTCCAATACATCCGATGGACAGGATATCACACATAAGTTACATCCTTTACAACGTTCGGTATTGATTACTACTGTACCTATAAATTTTGCCATGATTAAAAAAAGATTTTCATTCGCCGGTGCAAAGTTAATAAAAAAACGAAGATTTCGGAAGTTACAACGGGTAAAAACCTAAAATAAATATTCAGTTCAATGCCCTTTCAATCATCCTTTCCAACTGACGAAACTCTTCTTCGTTGTAGCCGGTAGTCATGTAAATAATTTTTCCTTCCTTGTTAATCAGGTATGTACGTGGAATCAGTTGAACGGCAAATAAATCAAAAATTTTACGGTCTTTGTCGGGATAAAGGGGAAAGGTAAAACCTTTTGTTTTGTTGTAATCGACTAATTCGGCGTCGGTGTGTTCGCGACCGATCACTAAGAGTGAAAAGTCTTTTGCCTCTTTGAATCTGGGCCAGAGCGATTTTTCCATTTCTGCCAATTTCAACTGGCACGGAGGACACCAAGTGGCAAACATCGTCACCACAAGAACTTTCCCTTTGTGGATAGACGATGAAATCGTACTTCCATTATCCGAAACAATCGTAAAGGCAGGCATTATGTCTCCAACCTTTACTTTGTCCGAATCTACTTCCTGTTCCCGGCTTGCTACTGCAAACGAAAAAAGAATGAATAAGTTGAGCAACAAAATATTTTTTTTCATATTTTATAAATTCAAATTGTTATTGAGATTCACAGAGCGATTTTGCAGCAGTTTGCATGATTCCGGTATCAAATCCATATTTCAAAGCTTTCAGGTTCATTTCGACGATTTCATCGCCTTTTCGGGAAAAGATGGTTCGGATCGCTTCGGCGATTTTTTGATAATCAATTCCAAGAAATGGAGTGGCAGCGCCAAGCATCACAATATTGGCTGTACGTACTGAACCTGCTTGTTTGGCAATGGATTCAACATCCAACAGTACCTTTTGAGGCAATTTAGCTAATTCATCGTATATTTTTTCCATATCCGGATAATTTGGAATATTGATGAAGGGAACTGAATTGGTTACCAACCAACCTTCTTTTTTCAGGTACGGCAGATAGCGAAGGCTTTCCATTGGTTCGAGAGAAATAATAAGGTCAGCCTGTCCGAGTGGAATCAGGTCGGATGCAACCGGACGGTCAGATAGTCGCAAGTTTGATTGTACTTCACCTCCACGCTGGCTCATTCCGTGAACTTCGGATTGTTTCATGAAAAATCCTTCTTTAAGCGCAGCTTCTCCAATGACGGCGGCAATTGAAAGAATTCCCTGCCCACCAACGCCTGATATGATAATGTCTGTTTGCATCACTAATATAAATAACTGAATAACTGAATAATTGAGTAACTGAGTAATTGAATAATTGAATAATTGAATTTTTAGATTATTTACGGTTTCGTTTGATTGTTTGGATACATTCGCGGCGGGCGATGATGACCGAAACACCGTGGTATTCTATTTCTTCACAGATCGTTTTTACCATTTCATCGTGATTTTTCTTCAGGGGAATGATTACACGGATATGTTCTTTGGCAACCCCTATTCCCGCACATATTGATTCTATCCTTCCTGTGCAGGATGAATTTTGTCCACCTGTCATTCCGGTAGTTTCATTATCAAGAATAATGATTGTCAAATGACTGTTGGCGTTGACACAATCCAGCAGACCCGTCATGCCCGAATGGGCAAAGGTTGAATCGCCGATAACTCCAATTGAGGGGTGTACGCCTGCATCCGAAGCGCCTTTTGCCATCGTTATTGCCGCTCCCATGTCAATGCAACTGTCTATCGCGAGAAAGGGAGGTAATGCGCCCAATGTATAACATCCTATGTCACCGAATACTTTGGGCGTTTCGTATGTTTTTACCGCTTCGTTTAATGCCTCAAACAGATCCCGGTGACCGCATCCCTGACAAAGCATGGGAGGACGTTTGACTAAGATTTCGGGTATTGAAAAATAAGTTTTTGATTCTTTCCCAAGCGCTTTGCCTACCATATCGGGATTCAATTCTCCGGCTCGCGGGAGGGTTCCATCCAATCGTCCTCTGATTTTCAGGCCTTTTCCCAAGAGACCTTTCAGTTGACTTTCAATCACAGGGTATCCATCTTCGAGTATCAGGAGTGTATCACATTGGCCGGCAATCATTTCTATCTGTTTGACCGGTAGAGGATATTGACCGATTTTTAAAACCGGACAACCAAATCCATCCGGGAAAAATTCAGACAAATAATTGAAAGCTATCCCGGCCGTTATGATTCCCAATTGTGTATCAGGAGAGTCGAAATATTGATTATAAACGGATATTTCAGACTCTTCCAACATATATTTTTGCGCGTCAAGTAATTTTTTATACCGGATGCGTGCTAATGCGGGAAGCAAAGTGAATCGCATTCTGCCTTCGATGGGATAACTCAATTGATTTTCGTCTTTTGGAGGACGGGTCGTAATTCCTGTACGTGAATGTGCAAGCCGGGTGGTTATGCGCACCAAAATGGGATAACCGATTTTTTCGGAAAGGCCGAATCCATCGTAAACCATATCGTATGCTTCCTGTTGGTTGGCAGGTTCCAGTATGGGAAGCATCGCGAAATCACCATATATGCGACTGTCCTGCTCGTTTTGAGACGAATGCATAGATGGATCGTCGGCAACTACGACAATTAAACCTCCATGAATCCCGCTGATGGCTGCATTCATAAAACAGTCGGCAGCAACATTCAAACCTACATGTTTCATGCAAGATAATGCCCGCTTGCCTGCATAACTCATACCCAGCGCTGCTTCCAGCGCTGTTTTTTCGTTTGTACACCAATCACTGAAAATGCCTTTTTCACGGGCTGTGACTGAATTTTGGATATATTCGGTGATTTCGGTTGAAGGTGTTCCCGGATACGCATAAACACCCGATAAACCGGCATCCATAGCGGCTTGTGCGATTGCTTCGTCGCCCAACAACAATATCTTTTCCATTGATGAATTGTTTATTTGATAACAAGAATCACATCGCTTTCCAATACCGGCTCACCTTTGGAACGATGAATTTTTTCGACGATTCCATTGTAATCGGATTCGATATGGTTTTCCATCTTCATCGCTTCCAATACATACAGAATTTGCCCTTTTTTCACCTGCATACCTTCTTCTACGCAGATATCAAGGATGACTCCGGGAAGGGGAGGTTTCACCTGGTGGTTGGATTGGATTATTGCCGTTTTTTTCACCGGCTCAGCGACAGGCACCGGTTTGAGAATCGGCTTAGGTGTTGTTTTGATGCTCATACGTGTCGGGTTGACAACAAGCCCTTCAACCTCAACTTCAAAGTCTTCATCGTTTACGGTCAGGTATGCCCTGGTATTCTCAACTCTACGGATATGTACTTTATATTCGGTTCCGTTGACCTTTATTTTGTAATTCATATCATCTAAATTATTTTCGATTGGGAATTTGTCTTAATCCAAATATTTTTGAACTCCAGGGCGAATACATTTTGGATACCCTGTTGATGGTAAGCATCGTCAATTCGTTGTGGTACAGGCTTTCCGAATATTTATACAATGCTATGGCAATGGCAGCCAATTCATCGTTTGTAATTTTTCTATTCTTCTCGTGCATAAATAATTGTTTGAAAAAACAGTGCAAAGATAGTGCAAACTGAGCGCAATTCCAAATTTTTTTGAGAATTGAGCGATTCTGAGAGATTGTATTTTCTTTTTAGTTTTTTATCCCAAAACGCAAACCGGATTGATTTTTTTTAATATGCCATCCCATCTTGGCTTGTCCCGGTCATTTTTTTTTGAAAATATCATGAAAATATATCCTGTTTTATTTTGATATATGATTTAATAATTGTAATATTGCCAACCATATTGTAATATTGAAAAAACGAAAACACAGGTACTATGAAATTGAATACAGTAGAAGTTAAATTAAGCATTGCAGGGAAAGACTGTTATATAATCAGCATGATATTGGAACAAGGTTTCAACCAACATCACCGGTTTGAATGTGTAGTTGATTATGAGGAATTTGATACAAAATGGATGGAGTCGCCGGGCAAAGTATTTAAGTTACTCGGAGAAGATGCAATCATTGAGATGAAGCACAAGGATGGCAAGGGACTGAATTTTTTCAAGGGCGTGATCACACATATATCGCATACAGGTCATCACGGCGGACAGAACCACATCTGTATATCAGGATGCAGCCCCACCATCAAGCTGGAAGGGTCGAAAACAATGGATTCCTTTATGGACATGAATCTGGACAGTATTGTTTCGGAGGCTGTCGGCACTTCGGGAAATGGTGGAAGTATTAAATCACAGCCCGGGTTTACGGAGCAAATTGATTATATTTGCCAATACAACGAAACCTGTTTCGAGTTCCTGAACCGTTTGAGCTGGATTTACGGCGAATGGTTTTTCTATGATGGGCAGGACTGTTATTTCGGCAAACAGGACGGCAAAGAGGAAGAAGTTACGTTCGAGAGTGAGTTAACCACATTCGATTTGAGCGCCAACCTGCTTCCCTCGAAGATGAAACGCTATCATTACCTGGTGCACGACGATCGCGAGACCGACATGAAAGCGCCCGACCCTTCCACAGCCGGCTATCATTTGGTTGCCCAGGGTAAATCATCGTCCATCTATACATCGGATGCGACACTGCCTTCGATAGCTGAGGTATTGGCTGATGGCGAACTTGATACTGTCACCCGTGCTGAAAAAAACCGCGCTACCTTCGGGATGCTCACCATGAGCGGTACGTCGCAGACGAGCAAGGTTAAAATCGGCGGAAAGATAAAAGTCAAACTGCCCGATAAAATGAAAACGACTAAGAAGGATGTGGATACCTTCCTTGTCACTTCCGTTATCCATGAGTTTGACCTGAAGGCGCAATACCGCAATTCGTTTATGGGTATTCCTTCGACAGTTGAATACATTCCCATGCAGCCGGTTGTTACTCCGGTAGCCCAAACGCAACTTGCCTGGGTAAAAGAGAATGTGGACGAAAAGGAACGGGGACGAATCAAAGTACAGCTCCAATGGCAAAAAGACAAGGGCAAAACAACCAACTGGATACGGGTTCAAACGCTGGATGCCGGTACAAGCGGCCCCTTCCCCCAAAACCGCGGACACGTATTTATCCCCGAACTTGACGACCAGGTGATGATTGGCTTCGAATATGGCGACCCGAACCGCCCGTACATGACAGGAAGCATGTTTCCCGAACGGCACGGAAAAGGGGGAGAGGCAGACAATAACATCAAGTCAATCAAGACCCGAAGCGGGCATAAGATTGAATTTAACGATTCGGAAGGAAATAAGTCAATAACTATTACGGACATAGCAGGCAATATTATATTT
>JAIRJR010000049.1 GCA_031260575.1 Tannerella sp. | reverse complement strand
AAAAGGACTGCAAAGATAATACCTTTTCAGGAATCCCCCAAATATTTCGGAAATATTTTTGCAATTATTTCAACCAAAACAACCGGAAAACCCGAATAAAACCCAAACATCTTTTTGCTAAAAAAACACTCTGCGCTCAAAGCGGGTGCAAAAGTAGTCATCCTTTTACGAACTACCAAATCTTTTTGTGAATATTTTTTGAAAAAAATCTTTCACCTCTCTAAATTTCCGTTCAGACGTATGGTTTCGAGGGGTTTGCAGGTATATTTTTTTTCGATGCCATTCCATTTGACTGTGATGGTTTTTGCCGAATCATTCTTGGAACGGATGGTGGTTTCATTGATTTTTCCTCCTACCCAAACCATATCCACTTCAAAACCGCCGCGTGTGCGAAGGCCTTTGACTCTGCCGTCAGGCCATGCAGCAGGTAGGGCGGGTAGTAGAATAATGGTATTGTCGAGGCTTTGCAGAAGCATTTCGGCCATTCCTGCGGCTCCGCCCATGTTACCGTCTAATTGGAAGGGTGGGTGGGTGGAAAGCAGGTTGGGATAGATACCTCCTCCTCCTTCCATGACTGTGTTGGATTCATCTGTGATGTGAATCATCCTTTTCAATAGTTTATGCGCCCTGTCGCCTTCGTTGAGCCGTGCCCGGAAGTTGACTTTCCATGCCAGAGACCAACCTGTACCTTCATCGCCCCTTGCATCAAGGCTTACTCGAGCGGCTTGTGCCAGGTCGGGAGTTGTCTCGGGGCTTATCTGATGCCCCGGATGGAGGGCAAAGAGGTGGGATACATGCCTGTGGGTATTTTCGGGGTCGTCCAAGTCTTCTTTCCATTCCTGCAACTGACCCCATTTGCCGATGCGGGGTTTGCTGATACGGTCGCGTTTGGTGGCGGCTTGCTGCGTAAAATCATCATTGATATCTAATTCTTTGGCTGCTTTTACGCAATTATTGAACAAATCCCAGGCAATCTGATGGTCCATAGAGGCGCCTCCCGATATGCCGCCGTGTTCGGGCGAGTAGGAGGGAGAGGATACCCATTCGCCGCTTTCGTCTTCAGTCAGGTAATCCATCCAGAACAATGCCGCTTCTTTCATGACCGGATAGGCACGATCACGAAGGTAGTTAATGTCTTGTGTAAATTCAAAATGTTCCCACAAATGTTGGCACAACCATGCAGCTCCGCCGGGGAAGAATCCCCAGGGTAATCCCCAGCCGGGGGCTGTGAAGCCAAATGCATTGTTCATGGTGTTGACAATCCAGCCGCGGGTATTGAAGAAATCTTTGGCGCTTGTCTGTCCCGGTTCAACCAATTTCTCCGTCCATTCGAGCAGCGGTTCGTTACATTCGGACAGGTTGGTAGACAGGGCAGGCCAATAGATCATTTGCATATTGATATTGGTATGGTAGTCGCAAGCCCAAGGGGGATTTACATCCCTGTTCCATTTTCCCTGCAAGTGGGCAGGCATGGTTCCGGGTCTTGAACTGCTTATCAACAGATAACGTGCATATTGAAAAAATAGCGCTTCCAAGCCGTTATCGCGTGCGCCACTTTGGTAGGCGTTGATGCGTTCGTTGGTAGGCAGGCTATTTGCCACAGGTAATTCGGGTGATAAATCAAGGCTTACACGGTCATATAGATTTCGGTAGTCCTTGATATGTTTAGCAAGCAGTTTCTTGAAATTTTGTTTTTTGACTTGTTTGAGTACGCTTGGAACGATTTCTTCCCATCCTTCTGCCCGATAATTGGGATAGTGGTTGGCATAACCGGTTGCCATGGTGATAGCGAGGCACAATTTTTTAGTTTTTAAAACATATACCACGCTGTCTGTGAAGGAAATTTGTCCATCTGTATTTAGCACATGGATAGCGGTTTGAAAAGCAAGCGCGTTGGCTTTTACCCTACCTTCATACAGGTAGGTATTGTCGGTAAACGTCACATTGTCTTTCATATGAGGAGAAGCATACCGAAACGAATAATCTGTACCAAGCACTGCATCGTTTTCCAATTGAATGATCAAAACTCGATTCGGATAACTTGCAAAATAGGTTCGTTGATGATTTATTTTCCCTTGTTTATAACGAACATGGGCGACTGCATCCGAAATATTCAGGTCGCGGTAGTAGTCTGTCACCTCATCTTGCCCTCGTACATTAATATATATGTCGCCGGCGGTCTGGTTGGCGCCGAAGTCGCCGAACGATTGCCCGCTGATCCGGTGGATGACGCCTCGCAAATCGCTGTTGGCAAGTGTATTGGCTTTGTTGTACTTTTGCTGGTTGATTAATGATCTTACCTGTTCAAGCGATTTCCATGCTTCTGGCCTGTTGCCAAAATTGTAATCGGGATGACTGCCGGGGCCGCCTTCCCATAGTGAGCCTTCGGATATTTGAATTTGCTCGCGCGAGACGTTGCCAAAAATCATGGCGCCCATATAACCGTTTCCGATGGGAAGCGCTTCTTTCATCCAGTCGGCGGCAGGGGCGGTGTACCAAATGGTTAGTTTGTCAGGCTTTGTACATGCACTTACAGTCATTATACATAATACGATGGCAAGACGGTAAGAACGTAAGATAGCAAGACCGTAAGATTGTAGGAGTTTTGTCATTTCTTCGTTGTTTGAGTTTTTTTAATCAGTCAATTTGACGGTTTAGTTCGGCGGCATTTGTAATGCCGCCGTTTAACATGGTCGATTTTTAAATTCATTAAGTGATATTAAGCGGCAATGCAATTGCCGCTTAACAGTAGGAAATTATGACGATTCGTTTTGTTCATTGTTGATTTTTTCGACAAAGAAATTAATCCCCTTTTTTCATTGCGGGAGGATTTTTGAATAATACAATGAATAACAAGATGATTACGAATGTAGCAACCGATGCACAGGCAAATAAAAATCCCCAGTCGGCATGATTATCAACTCTGTAATTGTTCATAAGCCATCCACATATCATATTGCCGAGAAACATACCAACACCCCAAGTGACAAATGCCAGGAATCCTTGAGCTTGCGCTCTATATTCCTGAGGCACGATTTTATCGGAATAAACTTGGCCGGCCACAAAAAATAGCCCGAAAATCAGTCCGTGCGGCAATAATCCTACGTAATATAACGATTGCTGTCCCAACTCAACACCAAAGAAAAGAGCCGCATACTGAAAAAGTAACGCTATCAATCCAAACAATAATGCTTTTTTATACCCATATTTAATCAAAATACTTGTTGTGAAAAACAGGAAGAACCGCACAAGCATATTACACTTGCGTTACAATTTAGTCTGCGCAAAACTATTCTTGATCTCTTGTAAGGTCATATGCTTGCGATCAAAA
>JAIRJR010000039.1 GCA_031260575.1 Tannerella sp. | reverse complement strand
TTCATTAAATTAGTGACATTGTGTCGGTACAGGGAGACAGATTGTGAATTTTATAAAATCAATCTTCACATTTCTTGTCTATTATCCCTTACTTTGTGTATTTATTTCGTAAAATATACCCTGACTTTGTGAAATTAACAAAAAATATTCGTATCTTTGCTGCTGAAATTTAGAGGAGAGATGTCATGTATAGAAGGAATATATTAAATGAATTGACGAAATGGAAAAATTCCGTAAGTCGCAAGCCGTTGGTACTTCGCGGTGTCAGGCAGGTAGGTAAAACTACTGCAATTGAACTATTTGCCCAAAATTATGCACAATATATCTATCTTAATTTAGAGCGGGCAATAGACAGGAAATTATTTACCCGAAACCTTTCCGCAAAAGAACTTCTACAAGCGATTTTTCTACAATACAACCAAAATTGGGAATATCGCAGTAATACACTATTGTTTTTGGATGAGATACAAGAAGCGCCGGAGGCGCTTGTAATGTTACGTTATTTTTATGAGGATTTTCCGGAAATACACATTGTTACAGCAGGTTCGTTTCTGGAAACAATTTTCGATAAAGGAATAAACTTCCCTGTCGGACGAGTAGAATTCAGGGTGCTACATCCTTTCTGTTTTAGCGAGTTTCTCGATGCTATGGGCGAAAGTCAGGTGTTGGAACTTTATAATACCATTCCATTGCCGTTTTTTGCGCATGACAGGCTGTTACAGTTATTTCATATGTATGCATTAATCGGCGGAATGCCGGAAGTCGTAAAATCGTATGTTGAAAATCGTGATTTGACGAAATTACGGAATGTGTTTGAATCACTGCTCACTACCTATTTCAATGATGCAGAAAAGTATGCCGTAAACAAAAATCAGGTTCATACCATCCGTCATGCCATCAAAGCTGCATTCTACGAAGCCGGTACGCGAATCAAATTTGCCGGCTTTGGAGCCTCTGCATATTCCTCGAAGGAAATGGGCGAAGCCTTGAGAGCAATAGAAAAAACAATGTTAATTCGCCTTGTCTATCCTACCATCCAACCGGAGCCACCCTATATGCCCGACATCAAAAAATCACCCCGCCTGCATGTGGTAGATACCGGCATGTTAAACTATTTTTCAGGATTACAAACCGAACTCATAGGTACAAAAGACATGAACGACGTTTATCGTGGTAAAATATCGGAACATATAGTCGGACAAGAATTTCTTTCGTCAAAACACAACATAATGAACGATTTGCACTTTTGGGTACGCGAAAAGAAACAATCGGATGCAGCAACCGATTTTCTGTACCGGTTCGAAGGGAGCATGTTTCCTGTGGAAGTAAAATCAGGTTCAAGCGGCAAACTTCGCTCTTTGTTTCAATACCTTGATGTATCGAAAACCGATTTTGCAATCCGTCTATATGCCGGAAAAATCAGCATGGAAGAACACAAAACCCTGTCCGGAAAACCATTTAAATTGCTAAACTTGCCTTATTATCTTAGCGGAAAATTAGACGATTATTTGAAATTATTCAATTATACCATTCCCAATTCTTCGGGCGTCATCTCCCAGTCATCGTGAAACGTAATCTTGGCTTTTCCCTTCAAAATGCCTATTGGACGCTTGTTATGTGTTTCTTTTTGAACAACAACCGGATGGCTATTTTTTTAAAAAAATAACCAAATGTCAAGTATCCTATTTTCGTCGTCAATACTCAAAATTTCACGCGCCTAACTTGCGTTTTGGGCTTCTAAGTCTATTGTACCCATCAGTTTGTGTATTTTTTGGGACTTAAGGGGATTTCTAAAAACCCTCCGTAAGCGTCATTGCGAGGGCAACAGCCCGAAGCAATCTGTTGTTTATCTGCATTATAGATTGCTTCACTGTGTTCGCAATGACGAAAAAACAGAGTTTTTTGAAGTTCCCTTAAATGCAAAGGTTAGACAAATTTTAAACTAATGTGAGTTTTAGAGGAATTTCCTATTCTATCTTACAAGTCGTATTAGAAGCGGCAATTTCGATATTACATTTTGCGCCTGCGTTTGTGCCTTGGATGGTGGTTGTTGAACCGCTTTTATCGGATACAAACTTTGTTTTGAATTTATCGGCCGAAATGTTGTTCAATTGCCCGAAAGTCCCTTTATAGTTTAGATTATATTCTACGGATGGATGAAGTTTCAGGTTGACCGTTCCAAATCTGAAATTTCCCGAAAAGCCGGTAAACGACGCGCTTGTTCTTTTAATAGTTACACTCGTGTTATTGGCTTCAGGGAATGATGCGTTGGCGACTATTTCTTCAACGTTAAACGTACTGAACCGCGATTCCCGGCAGCTAAATGTATTCACCGTATTAAAATCAAAATTGCTGTTATGGGACGAGTTAATTTTTATGTCACCTATATCGGTAGCGTTAAATTTTGAGAATCTACAGGATAATTCCATTGTTTGAAAATTTTTCCCGAAAAGATCGGAATTGTTAAAATCGAATTTCGATTTGCCCGCATTGCTTTCGATACGGATGGTAGAAAAACGTGCGGTAGCGTTTATATCGTTCAACATCCCGAAAACAGCGGTGCCATTGTTGAAATCAATGGTTACGTCGTGCGCCTTCGCGATATTGAACTGGGAAAACCGGGCGTCGATAGTTGCATTTTTCACTTCACCGGCATTTACCGTGCTGTTGTGTGCATTTACTTTTAGTGCTCCACCACTGCCTATATTTACCGAAGAAAATCGTATATCGAAAATTCCTGACTCGCCAAAATCCCCCATTTCCAAGCCATTGTTATGCAGGGTAAAATTCACGTTTCCCTTGATGGATGCCATTTTCAATTTCCCGAATCTACTGTCGACCTTAACGGCAAGGGTAGCAGGTATCCAAATCGTATAATCTACGTTGATTTTATTGGCGTCTATTGTTGTTTTTTCGTCATTGTACAAGATGGTCGTAATTTCCGGCCTGCCAAATATCCTTACATTATTACTCGAAGATTTGATTAAATTCAGGTTCAATTTCAGGATATTTCTTGATGATGATTCGGCGTTCATACTTTTAAAAGCGTTCAATAACTTAGCGATATCTTCCTTATTTCCATCGTCTTCGTAGGTTAATTCGCCGGTAACTTTCACTTCATTCCTGTCCCATGTCAATATTTCAATTTGCGATCTGTGGGACGATAAATCAAGGTTTCCCGACTGAGATATGTCGTAAACCTTTGTTACGGTTTCTTTCTTTGTCGTTTGAGCGGCGACAGTGTTGATTGATAATCCTGCAAATAACAGGATGACAAGTGAATTACAAAATAATTTTAACGTTTTCATACTCTTTTTCATTTTCAATTTCGTTTAACATTCTATTTAATAACATTATTTTCGTTTCATAAAGATTAAGCAGTGTTTCAATCAATTCAGGATTGGCCCCATATTGTTTCAAATAGGCGGAATATGCTTCGATTAACCGGTCTATATCTTCCAAATCAGCGGGCGTGGTGGAAAGCGTTTCCAAATTAAAATTCTCCCGTTCGATTTGCCGTGTGTAATTTCCGATCAGTTTTACCAATTCAGCTTCCTGTTTGGCAAGTTTGGGGTCAAGATTCACAAAAATAAGTTGTGGCTCGCTCTTTTTCGCAGTATGATAGCCCGCCATAAACACGATCGCAATCATGGCAGCTACCATAAAGGCGTATTTCCAATACCGGATTCGCTTTTGCCGGGCATGCATTGCCAAGGAATGTGATATGCCTATCCAGATAAGTTCTTCATCGGGTTGTTCCACGTCAATCTTTGGACGGATATTCCGTATGTATTCTTCAAATTTCATCGTTAATTTTTATTTTTTGATTTTTTCCAAAAGCCTTTCCTGCAAAAGTTTACGCGCACGCCGGTATTGCGATTTCGACGTGGATTCCGAAATATCGAGCATCCGGGCAATCTCCTTGTGTGGGCGCTCCTCCAAAAGATAAAGATAAAGAACCGCTTTCGCTTTCGCGGGCAACGTTTTGATTGCTTCGTGAATCATTTCCGGTGAAATTTCATTGAAGATATCATCGCCGGAAAGTTCATCTTCATCGGAAACATCTTCCATTTCAGGCAGTTGCTCCGTATCGGCAAACCATATCTTTTGTTTCTTGATATGGTTGAGCGATTTGTTGATGACGATTTGTTTCAACCACGCACCGAAAGATGCCTCTCCCTTGTATGCTCCCAATTTGCTGAAAGCGCTTGCAAACGCTTCCTGCATGATATCTTCGGCATCAAGCTGATTCGCTACAATCCTGATACACACGTTGTACATCGCCCTGACATACATTTTGTACAATCGATACATGGATTGTTGATCGCCTTTCCGGGCGCGGTCAACCAGCATTTGCGCAATATCTAAACTTTCAGCAGTCAAAATCTTCTTTATGGTAATAGACAAAGATTTTTCAGAAAGACGGAATATGTGTTTCCCTTATTGCATTGCTTCCGCCACTTTTGCTTTCAAGCCGTCGCCCCGCAAATTGCGGGCAATAATCTTTCCGTCGGGGCCAAAGAGGATGATGTGTGGGATGCCCCGGATACCGTACAGGTCGGTTGGTATGTTGTTGGCGTCGATTATTTGAGGCCATGGAGAGCCGTGGCTTTCGATAAATCC
>JAIRJR010000001.1 GCA_031260575.1 Tannerella sp. | reverse complement strand
AGTAATAGCAGGAGATAATTCGACCGGATAAAACCAGGATTTTCCGGTCGTTTCGCTGTCGTAGGTACGTACAATAACGGATTCGCCCGAACGAAGTTGAAGATACACTTGCGTGCGATCATCTTGCCGGCGCAGCCGTGCCAAGCCGCTTTCACCGGTTACAGGGTTGTACAAGGCAACAGATTGCGCTTTGACACCCAAAGACACCCATCCTTCCATGTCTTTTTCCTGCAGTGAGGCAACAAAGTAATGGTGGCCATCTGTATGTGAGCGTCTTATATAGATCAGTCCATAAACCGTTTGCATTTCTTCCGCCTGTGCATTACTTTGTTTCAGGGTCTCGGCAAAGTCGGAGCCGGTTATGATTTGTCCATTTCCCAACCGGAAAACTTGTGTTTCACGGAAAGTGGCTTTGGGAAGCATCTTGGCTGTTTCTTGAAACTCTTTTTTTCGTTGATCCAATTGAGCGAATCCGGGCACATCTGCCGGATAATTCTCTAAGAAAATGATTTGTGCGCCGTTCTGTACCAAAGCAAGCAGTTGTTGTAAGACATCTGCCGGTATCAGTCGTGCAGGAGGGACGATAAGCGCTTTATAACGAGAGCCTCCTGTTGTTTGGAGTAAACCGTCTTTACATTGGGTGGTACGGATAAAGTTGTCGGAAATATAATCCAGGTCATAACCACATGCGCGGATTTTATGTACCACTTCGATAAATGCAGGCGCCCGCTCCGCCATTTTATGGATATCGAATGCCAAATAGCGTCCGGGTTGTTCATCCCAAATATCGTATAGCGGCAGATATAACAGAAAATCATTATCCGGTTGTCCCATTTGCAAAAACGATTGGCAACGAGCGATATAGTCAGTAAACGACTGTATATCACGCCAAATGGAATTTGTTGGCGACATATTGACCGATGCATAAAAATGCCGGCCCGGCCATGGCGTGTCTTTGGGCGAGTAAGGTGTTCCATGGAAGAATATACGATTCACACCGGCTGTGAACATCAAGTCTAAGTCAGGTTTACATTGCGCCAACGATGTACGGAAATGTTCGGTCAGCCATGTGAATGTTTCGGACGAAGTAAAGTTTTTGCCTGAAATATGGGCGGCTGAAGAGGCATATTTCAGCATGGACAGGTCGGAGTCGTTCTTTCTCGTCAAGGAATCTTGTCGCAAACCACTTATGTTAAATTCCGACAATCCGAACCCTTCGCATTCGGGAATATCGACGGCAGCATAGAAATCAATCAAATTGCCCGGAGAGCCATGTGCCTGATTACGCGTTGTGCTTCCGCAGCGGTTCGCCCAGGCAGTCCATCGTTGTGTAAAATTTTCGAGCAGCAGTTCGGATAATGTTTCGCGATAGTCGGATACAATCCGGCGGGTAATCTCTGTCCGGTTACTATCTAAAAATTGGGGGAAGTAGTTTTCGAGTTTATACCCTCTCCGTTCCTCAAAGGCAGTCAGAAATCCGGGTGTCCAGTCTGCTCCGTAGGCTTCGTACGAATCATTGAAAAATGAGTGAGGATAAGCCGTTTGTGTATCGTTGAATGCTTTTTCAAAAACAGAAAGATACTGATCCACTGCTTTTTTTGAATAATGATCGATCACAAAACCTTCGCCACCGGGCGCTGCCCGTTTGACTTGTTGTAGCGTTTTCCCTATAAAAAGTGCAATCAACCTCCAGTTTCCCGCCGGCGCTTTCCATTGTAAATATCCGTCATGAACCTTGTCGGTCAAGTCGATCTTCCGGTTGCCCGAAATAGCCATCAGGCAACTGAGTTGGGCGATCAGGCGTTGGTTGGCTTCGGTTGGTTCGATACGATCGGATAAAGATTGACCTTCGCCAAGGCTGTATTCACGGAAAATCGCCCGGGTGGCGGCATCCTCCATACTGACATGCGGCCCGCCGAAAGGCCATCCGGTACCGGTACTCATATCAACCCGGATATCCAACCGTTTCCCTTCATCGACTGTATGTTGCAACATCTGCATCCATTCATTCGACAGATATGGAATTTCATGGGATTCATTACCTTGTACGCCATAGATGGGTGTGATTTCTACGCCTCTCAAACCGGCTTTGGATAGAGATTCCAGGTTGAAACTCAAATTCTCTTTGTCGACGGCGCTTCCAAACCACCACCAGCGGGTAGCAGCTTGAGCTTCCCACTGAATAACAGGCCATTCTTGTGATGAGGCCATAAAAGAACCAACCAAAAAAGTAAAAATAAAGACAATATGTTTCATGATGCGAATATTTTGATGTCACAAAAATAAACAATTATATGTAAATAGGATATGGTATTGAAGCGGTTTTATTTATTTTGCACAAAATCTATTTTTTTGTGCAAGAAAAGATCAATATTCAAATAAAAGCAATATCTTTGCCGCATAATTTGATCAAAAAACAATTAAACAGATGAAAAAGACGAAAAAAATTATGTTGACGGGTTTAGCCTGTTGTTTGTGTGTGAGTGGAGTATTTGCAGGCGGTTTGCTGACGAACACCAACCAAAGTGTTCATTTTCTGCGCAATCCGGCTCGAAGCGCCTCATTTGAAATTGATGCTGTGTATACCAATCCGGCAGGGCTTGTAAAATTGCCAAACAATGGATTTCATTTTTCGCTCAATAACCAGAGCGCTTTCCAAACGCGAACGATCACTTCTACGCTTCCTGCTTTCGTTGGTTATGGCGGAAGTGATGCCAAAGCATTTAAGGGCAAGGCAACTGCACTTTTCATACCCAGCCTTTTAGGCGCTTACAAAAGCGATAGATGGGTGATTTCCTTTAATGTAGGTGCAATTGGAGGTGGAGGAACACTTACTTTCGACAAAGGATTACCTTCGTTCGAGTCGCAAATTGCCGGACCGGTGGCTCAACTATCCGGTGCAGCGAATATTCCGACCTCTTATTCACTCAATTCAAAATTAGAAGGTTCGTCGTTTATCTATGGCGTTCAGTTAGGTGCGTCATATATGATCAATGATCATTTTTCGGCTTATATCGGAGGAAGGGCAAATATTGTGAATAATGGGTATGTTGGTTATTTGAATAATGTAACCCTTTCGGCAGGCAGGGGAATATTAACGTATTTCAATACGGCGGCAGCTACTGCACGGGGCGTTTCTGCTTCATTACAACCTGTGATAGATGGTGGTATGGGTAATATACCGATTAGCAATCTTGGATTACCTGCGGCACAATTAGCTCAAATGGCCGCTGCACTGAATATACCGGAGTCTCAATTAGGCGCAATGCCTGTCTCAACGGTGCAAGGCGCTTTTAACTCAGTAGCAAGCCAGGCTGAAGGCGCTGCAGCAGGTGTAACACAATTAACGGGCACAAACTTAGAAGTGGATACCAAACAATCCGGTTTTGGAATAACACCCATCATTGGTTTTAATTTCAATTACGAGAAATTGAATATTGGCGTTAAATATGAATTCAACACAAAATTAGAGTTAGAAAACGACACAAAAGTCAACTCAACCCCGGTAACCGATTTTAACGATAAAGTAAAGACACCATACGATATTCCTGCCATATTAACCATTGGCGCTCAATACGAGATTGTTCCCAATGTGAGCGTTATGGGAGGCTATACACATTATTTTGACAGCAATGCCAAAATGGCCAATGACAAACAAAAGCACATCAATGGAGGTATCAATGAGTTTCAATTGGGCGCCGAATGGAAGTTAAATAAAATGTTTTTGGTAAGCGCCGGAGGTCAAGTAACGAGAACAGGTGTAACAGATGCATATCAATCGGATTTGAGTTTTTCACTTAATTCGTATTCTATTGGTTTTGGAGGGGCAATTAAGGTGTCCGAATCGGTGCGTATCAATCTTGCTTACTTCTTTACGAATTATGAGGATTGGACAAAAGGCATCGATCCCGCTTTATCCAGCAGTATAAATAGTCAGAGAGATATTTTTTCCCGTACCAACAAAGCATTCGGTATTGGCGTAGATTTCCGGTTCTGATATTTTGAACGCAAATAACGCAAAAATCGCAAATCAACGCAAATTGATAATGGTTGTATTATTTGCGTAAACCTGCATATTTTGCGTCATTTGCGTTCTCTTTTTAGAATAAAATCGTAGCAGAAATCA
>JAIRJR010000382.1 GCA_031260575.1 Tannerella sp. | reverse complement strand
AATCAACACTTTTCCGCCTGTAACATTAGTCTTGTTCATGTCAACCATCGGACTGATTAAATAATCTCCTGAAAAATCATCGGTTGCCGAAAAAACGGTACAGCGAGGTGATAAACCTGTATAATCTTCCATTTCGATACCAAAAGCGCCATACAAAGCACAATATGCTGCAATATGAATATTTGAACCTAATGTTATGTCGCCCGAAAGAATACAAAAATCATCTATGCGAACGTTGTCGCCTATCGAAATTTTCTCAGCCGAATAAATGCTGCATTTCCGGCTAATCAAAACATTCTTTCCATAGCGTTTCAGCCCGAGCGCCTCTAATTCTTTTCCGGTGTAAAAACTTGTCATATTGATCGTATTATTCATGTTTTAATTTTCCAATAACCTCCCCTATTTGCGCCAATCCTTTCTATCATACCTTTGGTTTTAAGTTTTTCAATATCTCTTTTTATTGTTTTATGATTTACATTTAAAACCTTAGATAGCTCCGGTATTGAAACGAATCCGTCATTCTTTATCATATCAATTATGATATGCAGGCGATTTTCGGGGACATTTTCGGGGACACTTTCGGGGACATTTTCGGGGACACTTTCTTTGGTTTCCTCTTCATCTTTATAATCAGAGGCAAATGCTGTAACTGCAAAACATCCGGAAACCATTTTAAATTCAGGCTCTATAGAACCATATTCCTGAAACATTTTTCTGATTCTTCTTATGCCGGTTCCATATTTTTCTATCCATCCAACATCTTTTATTACGCTTGCTATCTGGCGGTTTCGCGGTTTTGAAATATATTGATTTGACAGTAAATCTTCAATGGTTAATGGGGGCATCAGCGTTCCGGGATTATAAAAAGAAATATGGTCTTTAAAGATTTTGATTATCGAATGTCCGCTATCTCTGTAATCACGATGCACAATCATATTCAACACGATTTCGCGAATGGCATCAAGCGGATATTGCCAGCGTTGTATATTTTCGATTTGCGTATCTGTAATAATGATTTCTTTATTGATATGCTTGCGTATAAAAGACATCACATCTTCTACTTGCGATACAATGTCCGACTGTAAAGTTACGTCATCTTTGATTGTAATATCATCTTGAAAATGACCCATTTGTATGGTTGAATACAGATTGAAATCGCTTGAAAACAGCAGATAGCAACCATTCGTTATTTTGTCGTCTTCAAGCAACAATTCATTCTTCGACAAAAACTCCACCGGACTGTCAAAACGCAAATTAGGATTGCGCTTTTCGATCAATGCAATCACCTTCTCCACTTTGTCCAAAGAAATATCCTTTAAGTTTTTATCAGGACGTGGATAGTAATCCCAACTTGTATTTTTGGTTTGCAAGTGCATATCAGCAACCTCATCTATCGACATCTGATGCGTCGAATTATTAACTCGTCGGTAATACCTTCCCCGAAAAGCCACCGGTTTGACCGGAAATTCCGGTACCGACAATTCCACAACATCAACACCGTTGATTTGAACAATTTCATAATCGGCAATGATTGAGGGTTGTGTTTTCGTTTTGAATTCGTTAATCCATTGCTGAATTGTTTCTGTGCCCATATCAAAATTCCTGACAGGAATACCTTTGTCATTCATACCAACAACGACCTTGCCGCCTTTGCTGTTTGCAAAAGCAGAAAGGGCTTCCATGGCTTCTTCATTGAAGCCTGACTTCCATTCGATATGTTTGTTTTCTTTAAACATTCAGATATTCTTTAAGATATGGATTGTAAAATTAAATTTGCCATAAGAGGACGAACAAATTAAATGCTTTTGTTACTTTTTGTTACTTTTGTTTCTTTTATTACGCCATCATTTCTGACTCCAACCAATACCCGGCCACCTTTTGTATTGGCAAAAGCAACCAAGGTTTCAATGACATCTTCGTTGAAGTTCGGTTTAAATTCAATTTGTTGAGTTTCCTTAATCATTTATTTTGGATTATATCAACAATGCGTTTCACATTATCTTCTTCCAATTCCACATATATCGGCAAACATAACACTTGCCGAGTTATTTTCGTTGCGACCGGCAAATTTTCTTTTGCTGCCGAAGCAAGATTTTTATACGGCTCAAAATCACTGATTAACGGATAAAAATACCTCCGACTCAAAATGTTATTCAGTTTAAGTTTTTCATACAAGCCATCACGGCTGATACCGTATTTTTCTTCGTCTATCAATATCGGAAAATACGAATAAGCATGAGAAACACCTTCCTGATCTTCAAAAAAAGCAATCCCGGGCACTTCTTTTAACTGTTCTCGATATAGCTCAGTAATCTGCCTCCTTTTCTTAATAAATCCATCTACATATTTCAATTGAAGCAATCCATACGCAGCCTGCACTTCATTTAATTTGGCATTCATACCCGGTTCTTCTACAACAGTTTCGCCACGAAACCCGAAATTTTTCAGGTTATCTATACGATGTTTCATTTCCGGCGTATGACAAACTATAGCGCCCCCCTCAATGGTGCTGTACACTTTGGTCGCGTGAAAACTTAATACCGACAAATCACCGTAATTCAACACAGAAATACCGTTTTTCTTTACGCCAAATGCGTGAGCGGCATCGTAAATTACTTTCAAACCGAACTTGTCGGCTATTCGCTGTATTTCATCTACCCGGCAAGGATTGCCATATACGTGAACAGGCATAATTGCCATCGTTTTTTCGGTAATAGCCGCCTCAATTTTATTCGGGTCTAAATTCAAATATTCCGGTTCAATATCTACAAAAACAGGCGTAATTTTATTCCACCAAAGCGAATGAGTGGTTGCCACAAAACTAAAAGGCGTTGTAATTACTTCTCCATGAATATTCAATGCTTGCAAAGCAGACATCAAAGCCAAAGTACCATTCGAAAACAGAGAAATATATTTTACATCCAAATAATCAGCCAATTCCTGTTCCAATTGTTGGTGCAGAGGGCCGTTATTAGTCAACCATTTATTGTCCCAAATCTGTTGCAAAAAGGGAACAAATTCTTCCAAAGGAGGAAGACAGGGTTGGGTGACGGTAATAGGCTTATTCATTTTTCAACTACATAAAGAACAGAACGAGGATGTATTCCG
>JAIRJR010000276.1 GCA_031260575.1 Tannerella sp. | reverse complement strand
GAAACCATCGCCAATTCGGCAATGTCAGTGCTTGATATCGAAAAATTTGCCCGGATTGCCCGTAAACATGGAGTCCCCTTGATTGTCGACAATACCTTCCCAACTCCAATCAATTGCCGCCCGTTTGAGTGGGGCGCCGATATCGTCATCCACTCAACAACAAAAGATATGGATGGACATGCTACATCCGTTGGGGGCGCAATCGTCGACAGTGGAAACTTCGATTGGGAATGTTACAAAGACAAATATCCGGGACTAACTACGCCCGACCCTACTTATCAGGGTGTTAATTATGCAAAAGATTTCGGGAAAGCTGCATACATTACAAAGGCAGTCGCACAATTAATGCGCGATTTTGGCTCCATTCCTTCGCCGCACAATGCTTTTCTGCTTAATCTCGGCTTAGAAACATTACATCTGCGCATGCCTCGCCATTGTGAAAATGCACTGCAAGTTGCCAATTATTTGAATACTCATCCCAAAGTGGCATGGGTTAATTATTGCGACCTGCCCGGAAATCAATACTACAAACTGGCACAAAAATACTTGCCAAACGGCTCATGCGGTGTATTGTCATTCGGTGTCAAAGGAGGTCGGGATCATTCGATACGGTTTATTGACAGTTTGCAATTTGTGTCGATCGTCACCCATGTTGCCGATGCTCGTTCGTGTGTACTCCATCCGGCCAGCCATACCCATCGCCAATTGTCCGACAGTCAACTGATCGAAGCCGGTGTGCCGCCCGATCTTATCCGTTTCTCCGTTGGAATCGAAGACATTGACGATATCCTTGCGGATGTGGATCAGGCGTTGGGAAAGGTTTAGTGGTTCAAGATTCGGGTTTAGCGATTCGTGGAGAAGCTGTTCCGCTGAATGAAATAGGTTGGCGGTTAACAGAATTCACATCAATTGATGCCGTACCGTTCGGGAAAATGTGAATCCGGTATACAAACTGGTCTTCTTTCGATTTTGTTTTGAACTCAATCAACGCTTTCCCCCTTCTGTCAAACGACATCTGATAGTCGGTTATGTCCGAATCAAAAATCAATCCGTCGCCTCCGCCATACGGGACGGTGTATGCCCTTCCGAAATAGGGAAGGTGTGATTTTACCTTTTCACCGTTTATTTCCAATGTGTAAGGTGACGTAAGGTTACGCGAACTGCCGCCCATCGGCAGCGCTTTGTTAACGGATACAATAAATGTGCGATTGTCGATCGCTTCGCGCAAAGCCGCTTCTTTTGCAGCTTTTTCTTCCATTGCCGCTCCCTTTGAAGCTACACATCCCGACAGAAAAATAATCATCAATAATCCTGTCCAAACTAAATTAGTCTTCATTTTCATCGTTTTAATTCTTTTTTATTTATTACTTATGGATCATATTCCTATCATATCGATTAAAAGATCCGGCGATATAAAAATGTCTCATCACACCATTATTTTCTAAATGATCAATTAATCAGCGTACAAATATAGTGAAATAACCTGACTATCTAAAAAAAAGTAAAGTATCGTATCGTTCAATCCAATAAATCCCTGAATTTACTGAATATCTTATCCTTAATGGATTGGGTGGGTTGAAAATTGGGTGCATTTGCCAACTCACTGATTATGTCCTTTTCGGATCCTGAAAGCTTTTCGGGTATGTAAATGCTGATATTGACAAGCAAATCGCCATTGCCGTAGCTGTTTATCGAAGGTAATCCTTTGCTGCGCAAGCGGAGTACCTTGCCGGGTTGTGTTCCGGGATCGATTTTGACTTTCACCTTGCCATCTATGGTGGGCACTTCGATCGAATCGCCCAAAATAGCTTGCGGGACGGTGAGCAATAGATTATAAATCAGATCATTTTCTTGCCGTATCAACTCAGGGTGCCCTTCTTCTTCGATAACAACCAGCAAATCCCCGTTGATTCCCCCTCTCCGGGCGGCATTCCCTTTGCCGTTCAGTGAAAGTTGCATGCCCTCGGCTACACCGGCCGGAATGTTGAAGGTGATCACTTCCTCAGCGCTGACGATTCCTTCACCGTAGCATGTCGTACATTTCTTCGTAATGGTTTTACCCGAGCCGCCGCATGCCGAACAAGTTGTGCGGGTTTGCATCTGCCCGAACATCGTATTGGCTACGCGTGTAACAGCCCCCGATCCTCTACAGGTGGAACAAGAAGCGATCGACTTGTCTCCACCATCCGCTCCACTACCATTACATTTGGTGCAAGGCACGTATTTTTTTACTTTAATCTTTTTTTCAACGCCGGAAGCAATCTCTTTTAAGTTCAGTTTTACTTTCACACGCAAATCCGAACCGCGTTGTACCGAACGTCCCTGAGAGCCTCCGAAACTGCTAAATCCTCCAAAACTGCCGAAACCACCGCCGAAAGCTCCGCCAAAAAGATCGCCGAATTGTGAGAATATGTCTTCCATCGACATGCTTCCGCCATATCCGCTTTGCGAAGCGCCGCTAACCCCTGCGTGTCCGAACTGGTCATACATTTTGCGTTTTTGTTCATCGCTCAAAATGCTGTACGCCTCAGCCGCTTCTTTAAACTTTTCTTCAGCTTCCTTATCCCCCGGATTCTTATCAGGATGATATTGAATCGCTTTTGTACGGTATGCTTTCTTTATTTCGTCGAGCGCTGCGGATTTTTCTACCTCCAGCACCTCGTAGTAGTCTCGTTTTGCCATTATTTATAATTCTCCATTCCTGATCTTAACTCTCAATTCTCAATTCTCAATTCACCATCCCGTCTCACTCTCCTACAACCACCTTCGCATGTCTGATCACTTTATCATAAATCGTATATCCCGTCTGTATACAATCAATAATTTTCCCTTTCATATCGGCATCGGTCGTCGGAATGACTGCAACAGCCTCGTAGAGTTCCGTATTGAAAAGTTGTTCTTTTGTTTCGATCACCTTCACGCCTTGCTGCGACAGATAGGATATAAACTTCGCATAAATCAATTCAATTCCCTGTATGACAGCCTGAATGTCTTCTGTCGGCCGGATCGTATCCAACGCCCTTTCAAAATCGTCGATCACAGGTAGCAAATTGATAATGACACCCTCTCCGCCGGTTTTAATCAATTCAGCCTTTTCGCGCAACGTGCGTTTCCGGTAATTATCAAACTCAGCCATCAGTCGCAAATGGGAATCATTCAATTCGGCATGTTTTTCCTCCCAATTCAATTCCGTTTTTTTATCGTCGGATTTATTTGATTCTGTT
>JAIRJR010000133.1 GCA_031260575.1 Tannerella sp. | reverse complement strand
GCTTGTAATTGTGGTGGTTTTCTTGCCATTGACAATTAGCGGTGGTACAATTGGAAATATATTGAAAGAATTTGCAATTCCGATTATTGCTGCCACATTGACAAGTTTATTGGTTTCGTTTACGGTTACGCCCTTACTGATGTCGCGTTTCGGGAAATTATCCGATGATACGCGCCCAACCCTTTCAGCACGTTTTTCCCGCACGGTAGAAAAGGCATTTGAAAATATAAAAGACTTTTATGTTCGTATCCTTTCTTTCGGATTAAAATATAAAATATTGATTTTGACGGCTACAATCGTTCTTTTGATTGGCTCTTTCACACTTTTCCCGATGGGCTTAATCGGTGTTGCCTTTGTGCCTGAAATCGACCAGGGCGAATTTAAAATAAGTTTAGATATGAACCCTCAAATCACTGTTTATCAAAACAATCAAATCACCATTCAGGTAGAAAAAATACTACTTGGCAAACCCGAAATTCAGCGTGTGTACACCAATGTCGGTTCAGATGGCAATGGATTTGGTAGCGCCTCGAAAAATAATGCCACATCAATTTCTGTAAAAATGGTGGATAAAAAAGACCGGGACACGGATGTTCATGAATTTGCGCAACAGATTAAACAGGAGATTATGACCATACCCGGCATACGGGCACGAGTAAGCGTTGCGGGACTGGTAGGCGGCGGTGGCATAGCGCCTATCCAACTCATTGTGCAGGGTGCTGATTACGAAAAAGTAGAAGTAGCGGCGGCGATGCTCTTGGAAACAGTAAAGAAAACGCCCGGAACGGCTGACGCCAAACTTTCGATCGATGACCCGAAGCAAGAAGTACAGGTAAAGTTAAACCGTGATAAAATGTCGCAACTCGGATTATCGTCTGCCGATGTAGGGTCGGCTTTGCGTGTGGCGCTCGCAGGAAACAATGATTCAAAATATACCGATGGCAATTATGAATATAACATTCGTGTCGGTGTTGATAATTTCGACAAAACCAATGTGGCAGATGTATCAAAACTTACTTTATTGAACAATAGAGGCGAATTGATAGAATTGAATCAAATTGCCGGTATTTCCTACGGATTAGGCCCTTCCATGTTGGAGCGCACAAACCGAATTGCCTCTATCGCCGTATCATCCAATGTAGTAGGCAGACCATCGGGAACTGTAGGAAGCGAAATAATGACCGCTATTGCCGGCCAAATTCCCGAAGGCGTAACGATTCAGGCAAGCGGAATGATGGAACAGCAGTCCAAAGCATTCGGCAGTTTGGGTATATCTTTCCTGTCGGCTATCGTACTGATTTATTTAATAATGGTTGTGTTGTACAATTCGTTGTCAGACCCGCTCGTGGTGTTGGTTTCCATTCCGCTTTCGTTTATCGGCGCATTTTTGGCGTTGGGATTAACACTGAATGAATTGAGTATTTTCAGCATCATTGGTTTGATTGTATTGATTGGTTTGGTGGCAAAAAACGCGATTTTGCTGGTCGATTTCACCAACCACATTCGCAGCGAACAAAATATGGACACCTTCCATGCCTTGATTGAAGCCGGAAAAGAACGCTTGCGACCAATCCTGATGACTACCTTTGCCATGATTTTCGGAATGTTACCTATCGCTTTGGCTACCGGCAACGGCGCCGAACTGAAAAACGGTATGGCTTGGGTGATTATCGGCGGCTTGACAAGTTCCATGCTTCTGACTTTGGTCGTTGTTCCGGTGGTTTATTACTGTGTGGACAGGATAAAAGTTCGGTTCAGAAGGGAAAAATGTAATCTCGTGTCATCTGTTTGCTGAAAAAAGAAAACTCACTACGATATTTTTTTAATATCCGTTCGCGTTCGGTACGAATTATTTAAAAAAACATGATCTGTTTGATGCGAATTATTTAAAATATAATTGTATCTTTGCCCCGAAATATTTAAATAATCCATTATGGCTTATATAAAAAGAAACATAGATAAGGTGCTTTTGTCGTGGAAAATAGACCTCGACAGAAAACCTTTGCTTATAAGAGGGGCGCGACAAGTTGGCAAATCGTCTTCCATAGAACAACTCGGCACAACTTTTGAACATTTTATAACCGTGAATTTTGAGAAAAATAAAAACTTGAGAAATCTGTTCGACGGCGATTTAGATGTCAAAGAAATCTGTCTGAAACTTTCCATACAATTCAAAACGCCGATTGTACCTGAAAAAACCTTGATTTTTTTCGATGAAATCCAATCCTGTCCGAATGCCATCATGTCCTTGCGATATTTTTATGAGAATTATCCTGAACTTCATGTAATTGCAGCAGGTTCGCTGTTGGAATTTGCACTCGAAGAATTGCCCACATTTGGTGTTGGGCGCATTGATGCATTATTTATGTATCCCTTTTCGTTTCAAGAATTTATGTTTGCTTGTGGCGAAGAGCTTTTGTGGAATGAGGTTACTATATCTTCGCCCGAAAAACCGCTTTTTCCAGTTTTTCATGAGAAATGTTTAGACTTGTTGAAAAAATATCTAATTATTGGGGGAATGCCTTCTGTTGTATCTAACTTTATGAAATACAACGATATATTACAAGTTCAAAGAGCGCTTGACAGGTTGATCTTGTCGTTCCAAAACGATTTTGCAAAATACAAAAAGAAATTGCCTGCATTATTGTTGCGCGAGGTTTTCGAGGCGATTGTCAAACAAGCGGGTGGAAAATTTATTTATTCAAAAGCAGCAGAAACAAGCCAATACAACATAAAACAAGCAGTTAATATGTTGATAATGGCAGGATTGGTTATTCCGGTGGTTAGCAGTTCGGCAAACGGAGTACCGCTTGGGGCGGAAGCAAATCACAAAAATACAAAGATGCTGTTGCTCGACACAGGCATTTTTCAGCGAATGTTAAATTTAGACTTATCCGATTTTTTGTTTTCAAACGATTTTGAAATCATAAACAAAGGTTTTATTGCCGAACTGTTTGTTGGTTTGGAACTTATTAAAAACGCTTCGCCTTACACATCTGAAAATCCGTATTATTGGACTAGGGAAAAAGAAAAAAGTCAAGCCGAAGTGGATTACCTTATACAAAGTAAGGGAAAAATTATTCCAATTGAAGTGAAATCGGGAAAAAGCGGGAAAATGCAAAGTATGTACCTGTTTCTCGCTGAAAAACAATCGGAATACGGTATTCGAACTTCGCTTGAGAATTTCACTAAATATGATAATATTCAAGTTTATCCTCTGTACTCAATCGGAAATATAAAAGCAAATAACCCAAAAATCTAAATAACCATGAAAAATAATAAACAAATTCAGTCTCCTTTAAACCACAAATTAGCTATATTTCTATCGTTGAATTTCGGTTTGTTACTCGCTTTTTTTATATTTATCGGATTGATATTCAGTGAAAAGAATATAAATGATTTCAGTATAAATCAAACAACGATCATCAATTTAGTCGTACATTTCTTTACTGTGGTTTTTACGATTTATTTCCTTTTTGAATATTGCTTCTGGGCATTCCGTAAAAAATTGAAATTACGTAAAAAAGCACTCTTGGCTTTCTGTGGAGTTTTTTTATTGGCAATACCCATTAGTCTTGTTTTTTCAAATATCGTCATTTATCTTTTTCAAATCGTTCCGGATGATTTCCATAATCGACTTATTTTCTTAAACTTGATTAAGGATTTGGTTATATCGCTTATCGCATTTTTAACTACACAGTTTATTACAATGTTAATACACAACCGGCAGGTATTACTCGAAAATCAACAGTTAATTGCAGAGAATACCAAAAACCGCTTTGAAGCCTTGAAAAATCAGTTAGACCCTCATTTTCTGTTTAATACATTGAATACATTAGACGGACTTATTGGTTTTGACGATGAAAAAGCCCACAGCTACCTGCAGAATTTATCTTCATCATTTCGCTATACCATTCAAAATAAAGAAATTACAACATTGAAAGAGGAATTGGATTTTGTAGAATCCTATGCCTTTTTGATGAAAATTCGATACGGCGATAACTTAAGTATACAATACGCTGTGGATGACAAATATAACAACTTTCACATTATGCCGGTTAGCCTGCAACTGTTGATTGAAAATGCAATTAAACACAATGTAATCAACGACAAACACCCACTCACCCTATTTATCGAAACAACCGAAAACGATACGGTTAAAGTAAGCAATACCATTCAACCCAAAATCAATGCCGAAGCAGGCGAAGGGATTGGCTTAGCAAATCTCGTTGAAAGATATCGTTTATTGTTTAGAAAAGAAGTGGTAATTACCCAAAACGGCGTTTTTAGCGTAGAAATTCCGTTAATAAAAGAGATAAACCATTCGTAATTTTAAATTCTTGAATATATGAAAGCAGTCATCGTTGAAGACGAAATCATTGCCGCACAAAATTTGCAACGCCTTATTGCGCAAGTAAACCGGCATATTGAAATCATTGCCATTCTGAAAAGTATTGAAGATGGTATTGAGTGGTTTTCCCTCAACCCCAATCCCGATTTGGTGTTTATGGACATTCATTTGTCGGATGGCGCTTCTTTTTCCATTTTTGAAAAAGTAAAAATCCACGCACCGATCATCTTTACAACCGCTTACGATGAATATGCCCTCAAAGCGTTTGAAGTCAATAGCATTGATTATTTACTAAAACCCATAAACAGGAAAGACTTAGAGCGGGCAATCCATAAATTCAGTCAACTGAACAAAACACAAACCGGCAATGAAGATTTGATTGCCAACATGTTATCCATGTTTCAAAAAGAAAAAACAGGATATAAAACGAATTTTCTTATCCCCCACAAAGATAAATTTATCCCTTTATATGTCAATGATATAGCATATATTTATTCCGAGAATAAAATGGCTAAAATGGTTACCTTTGATAAACGCACATTTTACGAAAGCGCTTCATTGGATGAAATCCAACGACAAATAGACCCTGCACGCTTTTTCCGTGCCAATCGTCAATTTATTATTTCGCACAAAGCAATCAAAGACATTGCCGTTTGGTTCGATGGCAAATTATCTGTCAATCTGATCGTTGAGATTCCCGAAAAAATCATTGTCAGCCGCCTGCGGGCAAGCGAATTAAAAGAATGGTACAGCGGAAAATAGATTTATACCCTCAATATATTTTTTTTATATTGTTTTTTTGTATCTTTGTGTCCCAATAAACGGATTAATAGACAGATTAATAAAGTATATGAAAAAAGTGATATCTTTATCATTATTTTTACTTGCCAATATCATTTTATTGGTTCATACCGTTATACCTCATCATCATCATGCAAATGAAATAATATGCTTTTATGATTCTCATTGCGAAAACAGTCAGGAAGCGTGTGCAAACGAATATCAAGATGCTCAAACCGGTCATCACGAACACAAGAGAAATGCTTCTTCCGAAAAATGTTGTGTTATTGATGATAGCTACACCTTTACACATAACAATCTGAAAACTTCCTGCCATCCGTATAAGAAATGTGATTGCGGGAAAAAAATATTTTACTCACTGATTTCCAATGTTTTTTATTCATCTGATTTTGTCAATGACCCGGAAATCCATTTCCGGCAAAATCCTTTTGTTCCACTTTTTTACTCTGTTTTTATCTCTCAGTCCATCGGATTGAGAGCGCCCCCGGTTTGTTGAATTTATAAGTGTCTTTTAGTCATAATGGGTACATGAATTTTTGTAAAGTTCATAATTATGAGCACTTTATTATATTTTGTGTACACTTTATTACGACAGGCTTTATAACCATATAATAGAAAAGAGTCTAAATTCAAAAGTATGCCATTAATTAATAATTTCTTAAAAATCAACAAAATGAAAATACATTTTTTCACCATAGCCACCGTGATTGTTTTATGTTTATCGGCTTGTGGTGGCGGCAATTCAAATAAAAACGATGCGAATAGCCACGAAAACGGCACAACAAACCGCCCGGATACCCACGTTCATGCTGACGGTACCGTACACGAAGGAGCAACGCATAGTGATTCGGAAAAACCGATGCCCGTACAGGAAAGTTTCAAGGTTGAAACCGACAGCACGACGGTCAAAGCCGATACGATTAAACATAATCAGGCACATGACGACCACGATGGACATGATCATAATCATTAACTTGCAGTCGAAATGAAGATATTTTATTTCGTTGTTGTAATCTTTATCGCCTTGATTTCAAGCAGTTGCGGGCATAATCACAACCAGGTAACCGATGAACACGACCATGCGCATGATGAAACGATTCAATTGACCGCATATGGCGAAGATTTTGAGGCATTTGCCGAAGCAACGCCTTTTGTGGTGGGACAACCAAGCGATATTCTTGTACACTTTTCCCATTTGGAAAACTTCAAACCGCTTGCCGAAGGCAGTGTGACGATTAGTTTGATTGTTGGGACTGACGGTATTCGTCAAACATTAGAACAACCGATGCGGACAGGGATTTACCTTTTCCGGTTAACTCCAACAGTAGCAGGTGCCGGAAAAATTATTTTGAATATCGAAATGCCTAAAGGAAAATCTCAAATCGTTGTTCCCGATATTACTGTTTATACCAGTGAACATGCGGCTCACGAGGCTGCTGCAGAAACCGCCATAGAAAGCGCCAATGGTGTGGTATTCACAAAAGAACAGAGTTGGAAAGTGGACTTTGCTACTGACATAGCCCGTCGCGAACCTTTTGGACAAATCATCCGTACAACGGCGCAAATCCTGCCTTCGCAAGGCGACCAACGAATCATTACCGCCAATACGAATGGTAAAGTATTTTTTTCTAATGAAAGTATCGTGGAGGGAAAAGCAATAAGCGCAGGCAAATCCCTGTTTTTCATTGATGCCAGCGACTTAGCAGACAACAATTTGGCGGTTCGTCTTGTCGAAGCCGAAAGTGAATACAACCGCACCAAAGCCGGATACGAGCGTAAAACCGAATTGGCAAAAGAAAATATCGTTTCGCAAAGCGAACTGTTGCAAGCCCAAACGGATTTTGCCAATGCTGAAGCTAATTACAATAATCTGCATCGGAATTTTTCAACAGGCCGACAATCAATCAGTTCACCCATTAACGGATTTGCAACACGTATCTTGGTGCATAACGGTCAATATGTCGAGGCCGGACAGCAAGTTTTAGTCGTTTCACAAAACCGAGACCTGTTTATAAAAGCGGATTTACAACCCGGATTTTTCGACATACTTGACAATGTTGTATCAGCCAATATCCGCACATTGAATAACAGTAGCGCCTACACACTCGAAGAATTGAACGGGCGCATGGTTTCATACGGAAAATCAACCGACATGAACAATCCGCTTATCCCTGTTATATTTCAGGTAAACAACAAGGCGGGGTTATTGGCAGGCAGCTTCGTGGAGTTATTTATCAAAACCCAAACCAATGCCCAAGCCGTAACCGTTCCCAACGAATCGTTGATTGAAGAGATGGGCAATTATTTTGTGTTCGCGCAACTGACCCCCGAACTGTTTGAAAAACGGGCGGTAAAAAAAGGTGTCACCGATGGTATCCGAACCGAGATTATTGATGGCGTTTCGGCAGGCGAACGGGTAGTAAGTAAAGGAGCGATACTGGTTAAACTTGCGCAGACATCGGCGGCATTAGACCCTCATGCGGGACATGTGCATTAAAATCAGCAATTCATTATAGGTTGAATATAAAGACATAACCCCAATGAAAAAAAACAAAATAATTGACAGGTTAAGCAATATGAATCTCCGAAAAGATAAAATATTGGGTCTGGAAAGGAACGTTTTTTTTACAGGTTTGACAAGTTTTTTTACCGACACTTCGACCAAAATGGTTTACAGTGTTATGCCATTGTTTTTGATGTCGATAGGCGCATCGAAAACGCTCATTTCGTTGATTGAAGGCATTGCCGAAAGTACAGCCTCGCTTGTGAAAGCATTGTCGGGCTACCGGAGCGACAAAATCGGTAGAAATAAACCATTTATGTTAATTGGATATGGTGTTACCGCTTTGATTACACCGCTATACTCATTTGTTGGCAGACCCATTGAGGTTTTGTTTTATCGTTTTTTCGAACGCATTGGAAAGGGTCTTCGGGCAGCGCCGCGGGATAGTCTGATAAGCGGTTCCGTTACTCAAAAAGATGCAGGGAAAAATTTTGGTTTTCATAAAGCAATGGACAATAGCGGGGCGATTATGGGACCTTTGGCAGCTTTTTTATTACTCTGTTTTTTGCCGGAGGGCGATATAATAATGAACTATAAAATTATATTCCTGATTGCCACAATCCCTGCCATATTAGGCGTTATCGTGATTGGTGTTTTTATTAAGGAAGCAAAAAAAGTCGGGGTTGAAAATTTTCAACCCCTACCATCTATCAAAAATTTGCCGAAGCGATATTACTTTTTCGTTGGCATTATTTTTGTATTCACATTGGGTAATTTTTCAGATGCCCTGCTGCTGGTAAAAACCACGGAAACAGGCGTCGATAAGGTTTACATTCCGTTTATTTATATGATTTTCAATATGGTATCGGTACTTTTAGCCATACCCATTGGAAAACTCTCTGACAAAATCGGGCGCGAGCGTTTGATTATTCCCGGATTTCTAATTTTTGCCATCACCTTTTTTATGTTCGGAAAATGTAACAACATTTCTATTTTCATCGGTTTGTTTGCTATGTATGGACTATACAGTGCATTGGTTGACGGTAGTCAGAAAGCGATGATTTCAGATATGGTAAGTAAAGATTTGCGTGGAACAGGTTATGGCATTTACCATGCAGTTCTCGGAATTACGCTCTTGCCTGCAAGCCTGATTGCAGGGTTGTTGTATGATCATGTCAATTCCAATGCTCCGTTTTATTTCGGCTCGGCAATGGCATTGATCGCAACTGTACTGATGGTAGTATTTACAATCGCAAGTTCAAAAAACAAGGTACAATCATCATTAACAAACTGATAATAAAAAACAATGTTTAACGAAATCATAAAATTTTCTCTTAACAACAAACTGTTTGTTTTGTTGGGGGCGGCGCTGTTGGTGGTCGGGGGAGTGTATATGACGCAACAAATGGATGTTGACGTATTTCCCGACCTGACAGCCCCGACTGTAGTTGTAATGACCGATGCGCACGGATTATCAGCCGAAGAAGTGGAACGGCTCATATCGTTTCATATCGAAACGGCTGTAAACGGTGCAACCGATGTGCGCCGTGTACGCTCTAACTCATCGCAAGGGTTTTCCTTTGTGTGGATTGAGTTCGATTGGGGTACGGATATTTTTAAAGCGCGGCAGATTGTGAGCGAAAAGATGGTAACGCTTGCGAGTGCGCTACCCGATGGTATTGTGCCTGTGCTTGCCCCGCAGTCGAGCGTGATGGGGGAGATTCTTTTTGTGGGATTGCAGACGGAGAACACGCAGATTGAGCAGATTAACGCAGATAATCCGGACGATGAAAATCTGTGAAAATCCGCATTATCTGTATCATCTGCGTACCCAAAAACTACACTGATGGACTTACGGACACTGGCGGAATGGATTGTCAAACCTGTCATTCTTGCCACCGGAGGTGTTTCGCAGGTAACCATCATCGGCGGCGATTACAAACAGTACCAAATCCTTGCCGACCCCCAAAAGATGGATATCTATGGTGTTACGATGGATGAACTGGCACAGACCGGGCGTACGATGAGCGTCAATTCGACAGGCGGCGTATTGCGCGACTACGGCAACGAATATGCCTTGCGCGGTATTGCCCGTACAAGCGATTTGGAGGAGTTGGGCGCTACATTCGTTAAAACCGTCAATGGCAAGCCGGTGGTCGTTGCAGACGTTGCCGAAGTGGTGATTGCCGGCGCCGTGAAGATGGGCTACGCTTCGCAAAACGCACAGCCTTCCGTTATCCTTTCCATCTCTAAACAGCCGAATATCAACACGCTGAATGTTACCGAACATATCGAACGAAATCTGGCTGAACTGCAAAAATCATTGCCTGCTGATGTGATCATGGATACAAAGATTTTCCGTCAGGCCGATTTTATTGAGATAGCAGTTAATAATGTAGGGACTGTCTTGTTGGAAGGCGCATTGTTTCTCGTGATCGTGCTCTTCATTTTTTTGGCAAGTTTTCGCACAACGATTATTTCTGTCGTTACGATTCCACTTTCGCTGTTGGGAACTGTTATCGTACTCTATCTCTTGGGAATGAATATCAACACCATGACGCTTGGGGGTATGTGTATTGCGATTGGCTCGTTGGTTGACGATGCCATTATTGATGTGGAAAACACGTATAAACGGCTGCGTCAGAACCACCGCAAACCGAAAGAGGAACGCGACTCGGCGTTTAATATCGTCTTCAAGACTTCGGTCGAAATCCGTTCTTCTATCCTGACTGCCACGCTGATAATCATTGCGGCGTATGTGCCCCTGTTTTTCCTTTCGGGAATGGAAGGGCGCATGCTGAAACCGTTGGGTGTGGCGTTTATCGTGTCGTCAGCCATGTCGATGATTGTCGCGATGACCGTTACGCCGGTGATGTGCCGGATGATGTTGTCTGACGAAAAGCATTTAAGCAAAAACGAAAAAGACAGTTGGACAACACGCAAATTGACATCCGTTTATGCTACTTCGCTCGCTTGGGTTCTTCGCAACAAAAAGAAGGTGTTGTATCCGACAATTGCCTTGTTTGTCGTTTCTATGGTATTGTTTTTCACGATGGGACAAAGTTTTCTGCCTGAATTTAACGAAGGATCGCTGACCATTTCGGCAGTATGTAAACCGGGCGTTTCGCTTGAAGAAAGCAACCGATTGGGCAACTTGATGGAAACAGAATTGTTGAGTATACCGGAAGTGACGAGTACAGCGCGGCGCACAGGGCGTGGTGAATTAGACGAACACTCGCAATCGACAAACGGCGCCGAAATCGATGTCAATTTTACGTTGCAAAAGCGTAGTCGCGAAGCGTTTATGTCGGATGTGCGCGAAACGCTTGCCGCCGTTCCCGGCGTGGCGACCACGGTCGGGCAGCCGCTCGGACACCGTATCGACCACATGCTGTCGGGCACGCGCGCCAATATCGCCATCAAATTGTTCGGCACAGATTTGAGTAGCTTGTTTATGCTCGGCAATCAAATACAAAACTCGATTTCCGACATTGACGGTTTGGTAGACGTAGCAGTCGAACAGCAAACCGAAACACCGCAGTTGCAGATACGCGCCAACCGCAACATGCTTGCACGTTATGGTATTACGATTGAGGAATTTAATGAGTTTGTCGAACTTGCTTTTGCCGGCGAAAAGTTGGCAGAGATTTATGAAGGGCAACGCAGTTTCGATTTGGTTTTGCGATTGAACAAAAACTACACCGAAAGTATCGAAGGCGTGCGCGCTGCGTTGATTGACATTGAGGGTGGACGAAAAATACCATTGGAGGAAATTGCTGATATTGTTTCGGTTGGAGGACCCAATTCGATAAGTCGCGAAAATGTACAGCGCAAAATCGTTGTTTCCGCCAACGTTGCAGGCAGGGATTTGGCCAGCGTTGTCAACGATATCCGAAAGAACATTGACGAAAATATAACCCTTCCCGAAGGCTATCGTGTAGAGTATGGCGGACAGTTTGAAAGTGCGGCAAACGCTACCCGCACATTGCTTATCGCTACACTGTTAGCAATTTGCGTTATTTTTCTGTTGCTTTATGGGGAGTTCAAAAACTTCACGCTGTCGGCCATTATCATGCTCAACCTTCCAATGGCTTGTATCGGTGGTATCCTGGCGGTGTTTTTCACGTCAGATATCGTTAGTATTCCATCGATTATCGGGTTTATTACGCTGTTTGGAGTGGCCACGCGCAACGGCATTTTGCTTGTTTCGCGGTATCAACACCTGCAACAAGGAAATTACGAATTTGAGAATAAGAATAATGAAGCAACCGATGATTCAAAATTGTCAATTGTCAATTGTCAATTGTCCATTCGTGATTTAATCATGCGCGGCTCCATCGACCGTTTGAATCCAATCTTGATGACCGCCATTTCGTCGGCATTGGCGCTTGTGCCGCTTGTGTTGCATGGCGGTAAGACAGGCAATGAAATTCAAAGTCCGATGGGAGTGGTGATTTTGGGCGGTTTATTAACATCCACATTGCTGAATATCTACATTGTGCCGATAGTTTATGAAATGATTATTTCAAAGATAAAGCACACAAATAGTTCCATTTCAATCGCTTAAATATTCGCTTACAAATCAATTATATCCTCATTAACACCTTCTCGATCAATTCGGGCAGACTGCTTTGGTATTCAGTATTCATACGCTTATCCACTCGTCCGGCAATGACACAGCATACAGTCATTGCTTTATGCCCCATTAAAGCTGATAATCCGGCTAAGGCTGAACTTTCCATTTCGTAGTTGGTGATTTTCCGGTTGTTGTATTCAAATGATATGATTTTTTGATTCAGTAAAGAATCTGATAATGACAATCTTAACTCCCTGCCTTGCGGGCCGTAAAAACCATTTGCCGCAATAGTGGTTCCACAAAGGATATCATCGCAAACAATTTGAGCCAACAACGATGTATCCGACGAAACAACATAAGGTCGCAGTCCGCTTATTTTCCATTCGAGTTGTTGCAGAAGTTCGTTTTCAAACGCCAAGTCGCGTATTTTTTCATTACCGGCATAAAAATAGAGTACCCCATCGAGGCCTATGGATTTTTCGGCTGCCACACACGTACCGACAGGAACAAAAGGTTGTAAGCCTCCTGAAGTTCCGATGCGTACCATAGTAAGTTGCCGGAAATCTGTTTTGACCGTTCTCGAACGGAAATCTATATTGGCCAAAGCATCTAATTCGCTGATCACAATATCCATATTATCACATCCGATACCATGTGAAATGATGGAAATCCTTTTGCCTTTATGGTTTCCCGTAATGGAATGAAATTCGCGATTTGAAAGGTCACACTCCTTACTGTCAAGGTATTCGCCAATAAACGAAACTCGTGCCGGATCACCAACCAATATGATTCGATCTGCTAATTGTTCCGGCTTCAGATGCAGATGGAAAGCGCTTCCATCTGCATTGATAATCAGTTCTGATTCCGGTATTCTTCTCATTCGGTTAATCTTTTATCTGTTTAGCGGAAGAAGATACAGGTTTGGATATGGCATCGCGCATGGAGGTATCTGCTTCGATATTTCTCATCTTATAATAATCCATGATACCCAGATTGCCGGTGCGGAAAGCTTCTGCAATCGCTTTAGGTACCTCTGCTTCAGCCTGAATCACTTTGGCTCGCGCTTCCTGTGCTTTGGCTTTCATCTCCTGCTCGGTTGCAACCGCCATCGCACGCCGTTCTTCGGCTTTTGCCTGAGCAATATTTTTATCGGCTTGAGCCTGATCCATTTGCAACACAGCACCGATGTTCTTACCGATATCAATATCAGCGATATCGATCGAAAGAATTTCAAAAGCAGTTCCGGCATCCAATCCTTTTCGAAGAACTAATTTTGAGATGGAATCCGGATTTTCCAATACGCTTTTATGGCTTGCAGACGAACCGATCGAAGATACAATCCCCTCTCCCACCCGCGCAAGAATCGTTTCTTCGCCGGCGCCCCCTACCAATTGTTTGATATTAGCACGTACGGTAACGCGCGCTTTGGCAATCAATTGGATACCGTCTTTCGCCACAGCGGCTACCGGCGGCGTATCAATTACTTTTGGGTTGACAGACATTTGTACCGCCAGAAACACATCACGCCCGGCCAAATCAATAGCAGTAGCCATTTGGAAGGTCAAATCAATATTGGCCTTCGAGGCGGAAACCAATGCATGTACCACCCTCTCGACATGTCCTCCGGCAAGATAATGCGCTTCGAGTTCGTCGCGGGTCAACATCTTTAATCCGGCTTTGTGCGCTTCAATCATTGCCTGGGCAATTACGCTGGGGGGAACTTTTCGTATTCGCATCAGGAACAGTTGAAGCAACGAAATGCTAACACCTGACACTTTTGCCGAAATCCATAATAAAAACGGCACATAATACCAAAACACAAAAAACAAAATAATTGCAGCCGCAGCCACTAAATAAAAAACCAAGTTTGATTCAAAAGTTGCTTCCATAGGATAATATATGTTATAAATAATTGTATTGTTTAATCTTCTTAGTTTATAATCTTCTCTACCACCACATTATAGCCATCAATGCGTACGATGACTACTTGGGTTTGTTCGTCTATAAAATCTCCTTGTGTCTTTGCTTCTACGGTTTGATTGCCAAACCGCGCTTTTCCAATAGGCGCTAAACGTGAAAGGGTTATACCTTCGTCTCCGGTTTGAAGACCTAAATCACGTGTTGAAGTAAGTGTAGAATCCACATTGGCCTTGAGTGCAACCCGTTGAAAGGATTTCGCCCGAAAAAGCCAGGCAAAAAAACCGATGAAAAGAACAAATGAACATACCAAAGTAATATGTCCGGTAACCGATCCGATTGAATAGGCATAAACGATTCCTCCAATCGCAAAAAGGGCGCCACCAATACCGGCAATGGTGATACCCGGTAACAAGAGGATTTCGAGCAGGAATAAAAAAATGGCTACTGCCATAAAAATTGCAATGATAATGATGTTTAAAATCATATTTTATAATAATTAGTAGGTTGAAAATCGTTTATCTATTGTTGTTTAGTTGTAAATTTTCGGCATTCCGGGCTTTCTTTTCTGATTCGCTCGTTTGAGAATGAAGCGTTCTCATTTCATTTTCGGCATATAAAATGGTTGGCTTTAATTGATCCTTGATCGATTGATTTCCTTGTGTATAGGACAACCGTTTTTCATTCAGTTCAACTTCAAGGGTTTTCATCCGTTGCTTCAAATTGAGCGCTTGTTCATATAATGACTTGGCTTCGGCGCTTCTAAACTCATCTAATGCATAATAAACGGTCCTGTCATTCACAAAAAAATCAAAATCCCGTTTTTCTTGTTTCCGAGTGGAAGCTATATTGGTTTTTGCCAAGCTAATCAGTTCTTCATAATTGCTTCCCTGTTTCCAAGTATCACGAATGGAAATCAATGCAGCACGCGCATTTATCTGGTCGCTTGCTCCGGTTTCCGGGATTTGCATACGCGAATCATCGGGAATGAACAAATACACACACACTTTACCTTCGGGTTGAAAACGGTCAGACACAAACCAACCTACACCCTTAACCTCGTCAATTACCATTAAATAATCGTTGGCAGGCGAATTAAAGGGCATACCCAATTGTTCAGGAGATAAATAACCATTGGAGTTCGTGTTGTAACGCGTGATAAAAAGGTCATAACCTCCTATTGAGCCATATCCCTTTGAGGCAAAATAGATTGTAAGTCCATCGCCCAGAACAAACGGATAATTGTTGTCTGCTGTATCTGAGGCAAATATTGCTTTATCGTCCGACCAAGTGTCCAATAACTTCGATTGTGTAAATAGTGAGAAATGTCCGTTGAAAAGCGAACGTGCATAGTATGCAACATCACCCTTGGGATTAATGTAAACCGTTGATTCCGCGTTATCTGACGATTGAAAAAATTCGCTGTTCCATTGCAAAAAGCCACAGTCTTCGCTTAGAAAATAGGCTGAAAGGATTTGGTCTTTGTTGAGAACGGTACTATCGATGATCTGCACATCTAATGTTCTGCTTTTCATTCGGTTAAGCTTAACGATTCTCTCCAATGTCTTTTCGTAGATTGCCGTCTCTTCTTTTTTCTTTGTCAATTGGTCTATATAATCTTCCCACATCTCAATTGCCTCTCCAAAACGCCACAGTGTCGTATACATTGTAGCTAAATAACGACTTGCATCTGTTACCTTTCTGGTTTTGGCAAGCAAAAGATATTTTTCGGCTTTCGTGAAATCGTTCGTTTCCAAACAACAGACTCCATACCATAAACTATAAGAAGAATTATTAGGTGATTGGCTAACCAATCGTTCAAAAACCGGTTTAGCCGCTTCATATAATCCTTCATTATATAATTTCTTTGCCTGGTCGAGGCTTTGTGCATTACACCACAGTGAATAAAAAGCCAAATGACATAGTAATAATAACTTACAGAATATTCGCTTCATCTTTTTACAATCAATATGCAGATTATTGTCCAAAGATAGTAATAAAAAATCATATCGGATGAATTGTGCCCGCGAATTTTACTAATTTTTACAAATATAATTACATGAAGTAAGTCTTGACACGACACAAATTAACCCCATTATAGGCTAATAAAACCATGCCAATACCGGTTTATTATACATTATTGTTGGGCATAAAATGTAAAAAATGAGCCTCTTTCTATTTTTTTAACATTTCACGTTATTTTTTTTTATTTTTTTATACTTTTATTCAACAAAAAGTCCCGACATTTGTTACGGATATTAAAGAATTTAGGAAGACGATGAGAAAGTCGACAATTTGGTTGCTTGTGGGGGTGATGGGTTTTACTTTCATCGGACTGATTTTTTTACAGGTGAATTATATCAGTACCCTCCTCAAAGCAACAAATGAACAATTTGATGCAACCGTCAGACGATGTCTCGAACAAGTCGCACACGACATCGAATTGGATGAGGCACGTAGAACGATGCAAGACTATTTCGAATCCTCTCTGAGCAACGATATGTTAGACAATCAGGCATATCAATCGGATTCATCTGAAGTTCAAACGCTAACAAACAAACAGGTTACGACAATTGAAACAAGAAGTACTTTTCAATTTCAAACCCAAAATGTAACCGGAAAAATTCAGAGTTTTGAACGAAGCCGGTTCGGCAGCAATATGCTGCGAAACAATCCCTCAAAAGATGCAATCATCCATGAAACCCAGGAATTGCAAAAAAACATCCTCAAACGCAGAGAATATACTGCATCAATAATAAACGAAATTTTAGACAATCTTACTTCTGTAGTTAATTTAAAACCCATCGAAGAAAGGATTGATTTCGACATTGTAGATGATTATATTAACTACGAACTCACAAGCAGTGGCTTGGAGCTCCCTTATATTTTTATGATAGTCAATAAAGACGGAAAGACTATTTTTCAAAATGAAACATTGGATAAACCCATCAAAACGAGCGATCTTATTACACAAGTTCTATTCCCAATCGAACCGATATCACAGCGAAATTATCTGAAAATCTATTTCCCGACTAAAAAAGACTATATTACAAGTTCTATCACTTTTTTAGTACCATCCGTACTGTTTTCACTGATCCTGCTGCTCACATTTACTTTTACCATTTACACCATTTTCCGACAGAAAAAACTCTCGGAAATGAAAAACGACTTTGTCAATAATATGACACACGAATTGAAAACACCGGTATCGACCATTTCGCTTGCCGCTCAAATGCTGAAAGATACCGATATCAATAAAAGCCCGGATGTCTACTGGCATATTTCGGGAGTAATTAGCGATGAAACCCGACGACTTGGTTTTCTGGTAGAAAAAGTACTCCAAATATCCCTCTTCGAAAAGCAAAAATCCACCTTGAAACTCAAGGAAATTGACGCTAATGACCTATTAGTCAGCATAGTAACTACTTTTGCCTTGAAAGTAGAAAAATTTGGGGGAAACATTGATATTGATTTGGAAGCAGAAAATTCACTTATTTATGTTGATGAAATGCACATTACGAATGTATTATTCAATCTTTTGGATAATGCGCTGAAATACAGACGAAATGATATCAATCTCCAATTAATGGCACGAACTAAAAATGATCCGAACAAATTATACATCTCTATAGAAGACAATGGAATCGGCATCAAGAAAGAACATTTAAAGAAAGTATTCGATCGTTTTTTCAGGGTACCATCAGGCAATATACATGATGTCAAAGGATTCGGACTTGGCCTTGCTTATGTTCGCAAAATAATTGAAGAGCATGGCGGTTCAATCCGTGCCGAACAAGAAGAAAAATTTACCGGGACAAAATTTATTATAACTTTACCACTCATTAAAAATCAATAAGCTATGGAAGAAAAACTGAAAATCTTTTTTTGCGAAGATGACGAAAATTTAGGTATGCTTTTAAGGGAATACTTGCAGGCAAAAGGGTTTATTACGGATCTCTTTCTCGATGGAGAAGCAGGTTCAAGGGCATTTAATTTAGGCACATACGATATCTGTATTTTGGATGTGATGATGCCGAAAAAAGATGGTTTTACATTAGCATTAGAAATCCGGGCGATCAATCCGGAAATTCCGATCATTTTCCTTACTGCTAAAACCATGAAAGAAGACATTTTAGAAGGTTTTAAAATCGGTGGCGACGATTATATCACTAAACCTTTCAGCATGGAAGAAATGTTGCTTAGAATCGAAGCCATTCTGCGACGTGTAAAAGGAAAAAAATTGAAAGATATCCCCTTCTACAGATTGGGGCAATTTATTTTCGATACCCAAAAACAGACATTAACATTAGGGAAAAAGATCACCAAATTAACAACGAAAGAAAGCGAACTACTCAAGCTACTTTGCTCACATGCCAACGAAATCTTAGAACGTAATTATGCGCTAAAGACCATCTGGGTAGACGATAACTATTTCAACGCCAGAAGCATGGATGTGTACATCACCAAACTCCGTAAATTGTTGAAAGAAGATCCTGACATTGAAATCATCAATATACACGGTAAAGGCTACAAGTTGATTACCCTTTCGGGCGAAGAAACTCGCGAATAAGAAATCAACAACGGTGCAATGAACACCATTGAACAAGGAGGTGAGTCGAAAATCATGACTACATTCGCCTCCGAATCAGATTATTTAAAAGTCATTTCTGTATATGCGGGAATGACTTTTAATTCTTTTCGAAGTTGATCTGCACATCCGTTCGTGACTTTATTTATTAATGCCCTGAATCGAACGCTATGATTCATCTCAAGTGTATGGCACAACTCATGTAAAAGAACATAATCTATCAGATGTTCGGGAAGTAACATCAGAGAAGATGACAGGCTGATCCGTTTTTTCGAACTACAACTCCCCCATCGGGTTTTGGTATTACGAACAGTCACGGCTGAATATTGAAATCCATTAATAGATGCAAGTGTTGCCAAACGAGGGGGCAAAACACGCATGGCCTCTACACGAAGCGCTTTGGTGAATATAGACCATAATTTTTGTTGAACCTGATCATCATTGAAATCTGTTTCCTCCGGACAGGCAATATGTAAAATTCCTTCTTTCAGTGAAATATAAGTATCTGAACGACAAGTACGAAAAATATGCAATTCGAATGTATACGTTTTGATGTGGCTTTCTTCGTTTAAAACCGGTCTTTTTTGATTTTTATCCAACATCTCTCGAAGTCGATCGCGCTTCGAGTCAATCAAGGAAACGATCCCGCTTTCAGTCCCTCTTTTGGGTATGGTCGCATAGATTTTCCCGTCTATAACCCTTACATTATAATGTTTTGCACGTGGATTTCTACGAACGACGATAGGACCTAATTCTTTTCCGTCGAGTAGCAATTGTGAAGAATGGGATAGCCGGATAACGGATTAATTATTATTGATTATTGCTTATGTTCGATAGCCAGTAACTTTTCCTTGATAGCCAACCCGCCTGCATACCCTATCAGATCACCATTCACGCCAATTACTCGGTGGCAAGGGATGATGATGGGAATGGGATTCCGGTTGTTGGCAAGCCCGACTGCTCGAAATCCTTTCGGGCAACCAATAAATTCGGCAATTTGTTTATAGGTACGGGTTTCGCCGAAAGGGATTTCACGTAGAGCATGCCACGTACGCAATTGAAAAGCGGTACCCTGCAGATCAAGTGGAAGCGAAAACTCCTGCCGTTGACCGGAGAAATATTCGGACAATTGCCGAACAACTTCTTTCAACACGGGAGTTTTCGCCTCAACTGTATGGACATGTTCCTTCGTATCCAATACAAATTGAATTTTGGCAATCCCCTTTGCGGTTTCGATAATCCGGAGCATCCCGATTGGTGAGGAATAGTAACATAGTTCCGTCATCTTATTCCATCTTACGATCTCACATTCTGAATATTTTCAAACCACCTCATTATATGGCCAAATTAAATCCATCCCGATAAGGAGTACTGCGCATGCTGTTTGCTTCGACATCAAAAAAGAGGAATTGTTCCCTCACAGGATCCCATTTCAATGGCCGGTTGAGTTCGTAACAGATGTTTACAAGATGGCATAAGGACGCCGTTCGATGTCCAACTTCAACCGTAC
>JAIRJR010000126.1 GCA_031260575.1 Tannerella sp. | reverse complement strand
TGAAATTCCCAACACTACCCAAAGTAAATGAGGGAGCTATCGTTATGCCGGCTCCGGCAGTAGCTGTAATCCCCAGAAATTGTCGTCGATTGATATGTTTCATCGTATGCGTATTAGAGAGCAAATATAAATATAATTTTTGAAAAATCAATGTTTTTTTTGTTTTCTATACCTGTCTGATTTATTTAGCCGGATAAAAGAGGGTTTGGGGAAAAAAATGTTTGTATTGGGGATTGAATAAAATGACTATCTTTGTATGTCGAAGATATAATATGTATCAATATGAATCAATTCAGCAAACGCTGTGTGTGTGTATTTGAACAGGCGACCAACGACTATCACATTCAAGACGATGCAGATACGCCTGTGAATAATCCGTTTGAAGCACAAAGTATAGCGTATTATCTTTATCTGAAAAATTGGATTGATGCTGTTCAATGGCATCTGGAAGATATCATTCGCGATCCGGAAATAATGCCGGAGGAGGCGATCGTCATCAAACGAAGGATTGATAAGTCGAATCAGGATCGTACGGATCTGGTCGAATGGATTGACCGTTATTTTTTAGAAAAATACAAGTATGTACAAATCAATACGGAAGCAACAATCAATACGGAAAGTCCGGCCTGGGCTATCGACCGGCTATCCATTTTGATTCTCAAGATTTATCACATGGAGCAAGAAGTGAACCGTGGGGATGCAGATGCCAAGCATCAAAAATTGTGCGAAGAGAAATTACGCATTTTATATGAGCAACAGAATGATTTAACCACTGCGCTCGATCAATTATTGGATGATATCGAAAAAGGAAAGAAATATATGAAATTGTATAAACAAATGAAGATGTATAACGATCCTTCATTAAATCCGGTTTTATACAAATGCAAAAAATAGCAACTCTTTTACAATCACCGGCGACAAATGGCTAAAATATTGATCATAAGACTTTCTGCCATTGGCGATGTGGCTATGACGATTCCCGTCATCTATTCGGCTGCGAAAGCGAATCCCGGTGATTCGTTTACGGTGCTCACCCAATCTTTTTTATTGCCCTTGTTTATCAACCGGCCACCGAATGTTATGTTGATTGGAATGGAAACAAAAGGGTCGGAAAAGAAGTTGGGCGGTTTACTGCGGTTTGCTTTCTCGCTGGCTAACCGTAAGTATGACATGGTTTTAGACTTACACGATGTGATTCGAAGCCGGATCATTGACCTTGTGTTCCGTTTGAAAGGCAAACGTGTTTACAGGATTGATAAAAAACGCAAAGAACGCAAACACCTTACAGCCAAACCTCCCAAAGAGATTACCCCCTTGACTGCCGTAACCGCTTGTTATACGGATGTATTTAACCGTGCAGGTTTCAATTTTGATGATATCTTTACCTCTCTATTCGCAGACAACCAAGATGAATCGTTCACACTGCCCCTTTTTGGAGAGAAAAAAGGCCGCCGGATCGGGTTCGCCCCTTTTGCCAAACATCGCGGGAAGATTTATCCGGTTGATGAGATGGAGAAGGTGATAGAAAAGCTATCAAAGCAACCGGATACCACCCTGTTCTTTTTCGGGGGCGGAGGATACGAGGAAGCCGTTCTGAGCCGGTGGGAACTTCAATTTCCAAACACGTACTGTGTGGCCGGTCGTTTTACGCTATTCCATGAACTTGAGCTAATTAGACGGATGGATTTGCTCGTTTGCATGGACTCGGCCAATATGCACTTTGCCTCGCTTACCGGCACGAAGGTGGTTTCCATTTGGGGCGCCACACATCCGTACGCCGGATTTTATGGCTACAAACAGAATCCTCAGTACGCCATACAGGTTGAATTGCCCTGCCGTCCCTGTTCTATCTATGGAAACATACCTTGCCATCGTGGCGATTACGCCTGCCTAAGGCAAATTACAACTGAGCAGATTATTGACAAAATTCATTTCGCCCTTGATCAAAATGAAAAAAGTAGCCATTCATCCTGATTACGTATCTTATACCGGTTTTATTGACCGGCTGCCGGAAATTTTTCATGCCGAAGGTAACACAATCTATAAAGGCAGAAATGAAATTAAAGTGTTTGAGGTAAATGGCGTTCGGATCAATGTCAAACAATATAAAGTGCCGATTTTTATCAATCGCATTATTTATACTTTTTTTCGCCCCACAAAGGCTCATCGGGCATATACATTCGCATTTGAATTGCTATCTAAAGGCTTCGACACCCCCCACCCAATAGCCTATATACTTGTCAAAAAAGCAGGACTGATTCATCGATGCTATTTTATCAGCCTGCAATCGCCATACCCCCGCAATATGTATGAATTTGGCGAAGGTCCGCTGACCGGCAGAGAATCCGTCATTCGAGGTTTGGCACACTATGCCGCCAAACTCCATGATGCAGGTATTTATCACAAAGATTTCTCGCCCGGAAACATTCTTTTTCAACAAACAGAAGACGAAGTAAAATTCTTGCTTGTAGACATTAATCGCATGCAATTCGGCCCGGTTTCAATCGAGAAAGGCTGTGCCAATTTTGCGCGTTTATGGGGAGGCGATGAAATGTTCAGATTGTTAGCCAGCGAATATGCAATTGCCCGTCATGCAGATGTGGATGATTGCACACGATGGGTTTTCGATTACCGGAAGCGATTTTGGAAAAAATATACCCGCAAGCATGGGAAGCCGTTCGAGTTTTCAATATGACGATGCACAAACAATCATTGACAAAAGAAAACCTTGACACACCACTAATAGCCAATGATGGGTTTCCAAAAACGTCTCATTTTCCTTTTATACCAGCCATGACACCCGAATGGCAACTGTCCTCCGGTCAGTCGGAAAGAATGTTGCGGGCAGGTGTCAAATGAAAAATACAACGCTTCCATAGCGTCAGGATACGAAAAATCAGGGATTTCCGACGCCCAGAACACATCTTCGTTATACAGATGAGACCGTTTTTGTTGTAAGTAATCATTGATTTTTGCTTCATGTAGATAAATCGTTTTACAAAAAGAATCGACCTTACGCAACGAAAATCCACCATTACCTACTTTATTGTACAAAGATTGCCTCGATTTTTTTCGGCTGATTTGGGCACATCGGAATGACAAATGATGAATCGTCGAAAGAATGGGCAGTTTATTGACCGGATTATTCAACCATGGAGCGCCAATGAAATCATAACCTTTTGAACACCACAAAGAAAGTTCGTCACGAAAAACAAAAGCATCCAATTGATAAATCAGGATATATTCCGAATCAAGAAACCGATTGTAAAATTCATGAGAAAGCATTAGCTTGTTATATCTCTGTATATTAGCGAAATAATCATCATCAAACGATTCAAAATGCAGATCCGGATAATGTTCATTCAGTGATGATACATTCAGTGATTCCGGCTTTACCATATAAATGGGATATGGCTGTAATAGGGTATATACCTGATTTAACGAACGCATTTCCAAATCTGAAAAATTTGCATGGTATACAGGTATGACAACCTTGACAAGATATTTTTTCATGTACTACTCATCTATCATTTCCCAAACGACCGAGGCGGCTTTTTCGGAGGGCATCATGCCTTCCGGTTTGAGTAGCGAAAAATATTGTTTTGCTTCTTCTACCTGCGCTTGGGCTGCAGCAGGGTTTTGCATCAATTCCAATATTTTTTCCGCAATTAAATCTTCGCGGCAGTTTTCGAGCACAAATTCGGGAATAATAGACTTGCCGGCTAAAATATTGATAAGGTTAGCATAATCGGTTGTCGCTAAGCGCTTAATTATTTGATTGGTAAGGGCGTTGAATGTATAGGCGATTACATGCGGTGTGCCGCATGCCGTCAATTCGAGCGTTACGGTACCCGATGCCGCCAGGGCAAAGTTGCTGACACGGAAAGCATTGTAGCGTTCCTGCTGACCCGTCACGATACAATGGGGAACATCGACATCGGCAAAAGCGCTGCGTACTTTGTCGGCAATAGCCAACACCGAAGGAATGATCAAAAACAAATCAGGAAAATGTTTATTCAGGCGACTGATTACCTTTTTGAATACCGGAATCAGTTTTTTGATTTCGCTTCCGCGGCTACCCGGCAACACACACAAAAGAGTGCCTTCGGAAGGTATCGAATGACGTGTTTTAAATGCATCCAAATCGTCTGTCAGGTTTGCCGTATTTTCGATAACCGGATGCCCGACAAAATCGCAACGCAAGCCGTATTTTTCAAAATAAGCCGGTTCGTAAGGCCAAAGCGTCATCATTCGATTCATCAACCCGGCTGCTTTCGGCGCACGGCTCTTTTTCCATGCCCATACCTGCGGCGCAACATAATGTACGACAGGACTGGCGCTTTTTCTTCTTTTCAGTTTTTTCAGGACACGGCTTACAAATCCCCAACTGTCAATCGTTACCACGACGTCGGGTTGTTGCTTTTCGATATCGGCTATGACCTGTTTCATGCGTTTCATGATACGGGGCAACTTTGGAAGCACTTCCCAAAAGCCCATGACCGAAATATCAGCAATGGGAAATAGACTTTGAAAACCCTGCGCTATCATCGTTTCACCCCCTATGCCTGTGAAACGAATACGCTGATGTTGTTGTTGCATGGCTTGCATCATACAGCCGGCAAGTATATCGCCCGATGGCTCGCCCACAATGATATACACCAATCCATTCTTTCTGCCCCCCATATACCGCATCCCCTCATCCATGATCAGCTTTCAGTTACTCAGTTTTTCGGTTATTCAGTTCTCAATTTTTACCCCCAATATAAAAATCCCTTCCCTGTCGGCTAATTGAATGACGGCTTCACGTTCGATAAGCAATATGTTACCGGCTTCTACAGCAATTCCTTTCATACCGTATCTTTTGAGTGTTTTTATGGTTTGCAAGCCAATCGCCGGTAAATCCACCCGCCTGTCCTGTCCGGGTTTCAGGATTTTGATCAACACCGGCGCTTTCCCTTCTTTTTTCAACATGGCTGCGCGCGACAGCATCATGTCGGTGCCTTCAATGGCTTCCACCGCCAAAACCATTCCTTCCTGAACCACCACCGCTTGACCGACATCCACGGCGCCCAATGCTTTAGCTACGGTAATGCCACGATTAATATCGTCAATATCTTCATCCGAAGGTTTATGGCGACCATAAATACCTGCCGAAAACAACATTTCAGGCATCACTTCCTCAACACCAACTACCTTAAAGCCACGTTCTTCTATTTGATCCATTACCACCCGGAAAAGATTATCGTCGCTCATTTTCTTCATCGCTAATTTCGCAATGATTTTCAGGCCTTCCCAATCGGGAATCATTTCTTTGAAAGAAGGACGCTTAATACCGCCGGCTAATACAATTTCATGCACATTATTCTTTTTTAATGCCATGATCATTTTCCCCGCTTCAGCTATTTTGGCAAAAATGTGAGGCGCATCTTTCAGCGCTTCTTCGTTGGCAAAAGGTTCCAAACCGATGACAAACAGTTCGCGGCCTGTGGCATTACAGTGTTTAATAATTTCGACAGGCATCATCCCATCGCCTGCAATCATTCCTAATTTTTTTCGATCCGGCATATTCTGAAATTTAAAAAAAACATCTATATTACGTCTTTTAGGAAAAAAAGGAAAATGCAAAGATAACAAAAAGCCGGCAAATATCGTATATCTAACTGTTTCATCATTCGGATTATTTTCGTCCGAAATCAGCCGGAATTTCACCCCATACTGCTGTATTCCACTTCAATACAGGATTCAAATCCGTATTTTCATTCAGCCATTTTTCCGCCCTTCCGATCAAATCAAAGACAGGTACATTCACAGGTGTTTGCACCAACCGCGTTTTGCACTGCTTTTTCCGAATCCATTGAATCGCATTATTGCTATCCGAATATACCGGCAGATGCATGCCCTCCCTTTTCATATACGCCAATGCGTGTACGATTGCCAGAAATTCACCAATGTTATTTGTTCCTTGAGCCATTGGGCCTATCCGAAAAAGCTCCTTGCCCGTCTTCACAAGGATACCACGGTATTCCATATCACCGGGATTACCGCGACAGGCTGCATCGACAGCAATGCTTTCTTGTATGTATGTGCCGGCAGGTTTGCTTTCTGACAGAACAGGCGGTTTTTTGGGCGCGGTTAAGCGGTAGCCTGCATATCCTTTTTTATACGCTTCATTTGCCGCTTCGTTCGTTTCGAACGATTGATACTGTGCATTTTCATAACCGATCACCTGCAATTTACAAGCTTCCCATGTATCGTAAATACCCGGATTCAAACCATTCCAGACTACATAAAACTTTTGTTTCATCACTTTTCTTCATATTGACCACACAAAATAACCCATTTTTATCGAAAAAAGAAAATGTTATTTAAAAAACTTTATCATTATAAACTTTAAACCTTACTTTTGCAGTATTAAAAAGAAAAAACATGCAGCGAATTTTCTTGATAGGTTTCATGGGTGCGGGGAAAACGACCATAGGGAAAGAATTGTCAGCGTTGATGAAATGCTCATTTATTGATTTAGACTTTTTCATTGAAAGGCGTTATCATAAAACCATCAGGCAAATTTTTGAAGAAAAAGGAGAAGCAACTTTTCGGGAGTTAGAGCATAAAATGCTTCGTGAAGTAGCCGAATTTGAAGATGTGATCATTTCTACAGGCGGCGGGACTCCCTGTTTTTTTCAAAATATGCAGTTTATGAATGCGTTCGGGACAACGATCTACTTGAAAGTCTCGAACAAAGAACTTGTCAGGCGCATTCAATCCCATAAAAGTACGCGACCGATGTTGAAAAACCTTACAGGCGATGATTTGATCCGTTTTGTAGACGAGACCATGTCCAAACGCCAACCGCATTATGAACAGGCAAAGATCGTTTATGCCACTGAAATTACTGATAATTCAACCGATGCCGCATCTCTGTTAAGATTAATTCAAAAAAATGATTAATTTTGTCGTCTAATAAAGACAATTATAAGAGAAATAATGAATAATCAACCCGTAGTTAAGAAGTTAGATCAGATAGTCATTCGTTTTTCAGGTGATAGCGGCGATGGCATACAACTGACCGGAACCATTTTTTCGAATCTTTCTGCCATTTTCGGAAACGACTTGTCCACATTTCCGGATTATCCTGCTGAAGTACGCGCTCCGCAAGGGTCGTTAAGTGGGATTTCCGGTTTTCAGATACACTTAGGTGCTAAGAAAATACATACTCCCGGAGACAAAACTGATGTATTGGTAGCCATGAATCCTGCTGCATTAAAGATGAATGCAAAAAATCTGAAGTCCGATTCGGTTGTCATCTACGATACGGATTCGTTCCAACAAAAAGACCTTGAAAAAGCGCTATTCAAAACCGGCGACCCATTCAAGGAATTGGGATTAACCCATCTTCAGGTTGTTGCCGCCCCTATTTCTACGATGGTACGCGATGGTTTGTCGGATTTTAACATAGAGAACAAAACCGTATTGCGATGCAAGAATATGTTTACACTCGGATTGGTTTGCTGGCTGTTCGAACGTTCGTTGGATAGCGCTGTCCATCTGGTGCAAAACAAATTTGCCGGGAAACCGGTCATTGCTCAAGCCAATATCAAAGCGTTGATCGACGGTTACAACTATGGGCATAACATTCATGCCTCTGTTGCAATTTACCGTATTGAAAGCGCTCAGATACCACCGGGTTTTTACAGAGATATCAATGGTAATACAGCTACGGCCTACGGATTGATAGCTGCCGCCGAGAAAGCCGGTTTGAAATTGTTTCTGGGCAGTTATCCGATTACCCCGGCTACCGAAATCTTACAGGAATTCGCCCTGCGTAAAGACTTGGGAGTGATTGCCGTTCAGGCAGAAGATGAAATTGCAGGTATTTGTACGGCCATCGGCGCAAGTTTTGCCGGCTGCTTGGGTGTAACCACCACTTCGGGTCCCGGATTGGCGCTTAAAAGCGAAGCAATCGGGCTGGCTGTTATTGCCGAACTTCCGCTTGTGGTGGTTGACGTACAGCGCGGAGGCCCTTCTACCGGCATGCCTACCAAAAGCGAACAGACTGACTTATTGCAAGCTCTATACGGACGTAACGGCGAAAGTCCTGCTGTCGTATTGGCGGCAACTTCACCAACGGATTGCTTCGATGCAGCCTATTGGGCAGGGAAACTTGCCGTTGAACACATGACGCCGGTCATCCTGCTGACAGACGGTTTTCTTGCCAATGGCGCCGCGGCCTGGCGCATTCCCAACCTTGACGAATACCCGGCTATCCTGCCCAACTATGTATCAAAATATAGTAATTCAGCAACTTGGAAGCCCTATCGACGCGATCCCGAAACACATGTACGCTTTTGGGCTGTACCCGGAACAGAAGATTTTGCGCATCGGATTGGAGGACTGGAAAAAGACTACGATACAGGCGCTATTTCGACCGAACCGCTCAACCATCACAGGATGGTTACAACACGTCAGGCTAAAATAGATAAAATTGCAGAATATATTCCAAAATTAGAAGTTGCAGGAGACGAGAATGCCGATCTGTTGATTGTCGGGTGGGGAGGCACTTATGGTCATCTGTATGAAGCGATGGAACTTATGCAACAACAAGGGAAAAGAGTGGCATTAGCTACTTTCCGTTTCATTAATCCCTTACCAACAAATACAGTGGAAATACTCACCCGGTATCCGAAAGTAGTCGTTGCCGAACAAAACAAAGGCCAGTTTGCCGCCTATCTGCGCACAAAAATAGACGGGTTCAATCCCTACAAATTCGGTCGCGTAAAAGGGCAACCTTTTGTCGTATCCCGTCTCGTTGAAGAATTTATTAAAATAATGGAAAATTAATTATTCAGTCATTCAGTTATTCAGTTATTCAGTTATTCAGTTACTCAGCTAAACTCAACTCAAAAATGAATTCATCCCTCACATATACCCCTCAAGACTATAAAAGCGACCAGTATGTTCGCTGGTGCCCCGGGTGTGGCGACTATGCCGTGCTCAACAGTATTCACAAAGCGATGGCTGCAACAGGCATCCCCCCCCACCAAATGGCGGTAATTTCCGGAATCGGTTGTTCTTCACGGTTGCCTTATTATGTGAATACATATGGATTCCATACCATTCACGGACGGGGAGCGGCAATTGCTACAGGAGTGAAAACGGCTCGTCCCGACTTGAGTGTCTGGTTGGTAACCGGCGATGGCGATTGTCTGGCAATCGGAGGAAATCATTTTATCCATGCTGTCCGCCGCAATGTCGACCTGAATATCGTAATGATGAATAATAAAATATACGGACTGACCAAAGGACAATACTCGCCTACTTCCGATCGCGGTTTTATCACCAAAAGTTCTCCTTATGGAACAGTGGAAGACCCATTCATTCCGGCAGAACTTACACTGGGCGCCCGCGGCACCTTCTTCGCGCGTGCTATGGATAAAGATATTTCCAACTTGACCGATGTTTTGATTGCATCGACATGCCATAAAGGGACTTCGGTCGTAGAAGTATTGGTTAATTGCGTGATATTCAATGATGATACACACAAGCAAATCTCCGATAAGGCGTTTCGCGACGAAAGAACGATCATCCTCCGGCACGGAGAAAAAATGTTGTTCGGAAAGGAAAGGGAAAAAGGTCTCGTCCTGGAAGGACTTAAACTGAAAGCCGTCACCATCGGGCAGGGAAGCTATACATTGGATGATATTTTGGTTCACGATGCCCATGAGAAAGATAACACTTTGCATCTGATGCTGGCCATGATGAAAGACGATCTGCCTGTGGCAATGGGTGTGATCCGGGAAGTGAAAGTACCCGCTTACGACACATCCGTAGCTACTCAAATCGCCGAGATTCAAGCAAAGCAACCCGGTCTGAAATTACAAGACTTCCTGATGAGCGGCGAGGTTTGGGAAATCAAATAAGGAACTGTTGAAGTTCCGGTCTAAGCAACTCTGTACGCTCCTGCGCTTGCTGAAGCCGCCATTCCTGAATATTACGTTCATGTCCTGAAAGCAATATCTGCGGCACTTTCCAACCTTTATAGTCGGCCGGCCGGGTATAAACAGGTGGCGCCAATAGTCCATCCTGAAATGAATCGGAAAGAGCGCTTTGCTCATCCCCTATCACACCCGGAATCAAACGCACAATTGCATCGGCAATCACGGCAGCAGCCAACTCGCCTCCGGTCAACACATAATTCCCTATCGATATTTCTTTGGTAATCAGATGTTCGCGAATGCGGTAATCAATCCCTTTGTAATGACCGCACAGGATAATCAGGTTGTTTAGGAGGGATAGACGGTTGGCCAATGGCTGATCAAACATTTCGCCGTCGGGTGATGTATAAATCACTTCATCGTAATCGCGTTCTGATTTGAGGAAGGAGATTGCACGGTCGACCGGTTCAATCTGCATCACCATACCGGCTTCACCTCCAAACGGATAATCATCCACCCGCCTCCATTTGTTGGTGGTGAAATCACGCAGATTATGGAGGTTAATTTCAACCAGTCCCTTTTCCTGCGCCCGTTTCAGGATGGAACAGTTCACCGTTCCATCAATCATTTCGGGCAATATGGTCAATATATCAATTCGCATTGGACGATAAACATTTGAATGCCGTGACGGCGGAAAATAGAAGCTTATGCATTTTTTGAGGATTCGTTTACGTTATGCAAAAATACAAATTATTGGATATAAAAACAAATAATTACAACAAAAGCACGTTCATTGCGGTGCTTTGCAAAGAAACATCTTTTTTTTGATTTATGCTTGACATGCACTATCTTTGTCAAAAAAATCAGTTATTTGACTTACATGGACGTTTTTTCTTGTAATACCATCGTGGTAGGAAGCGGTGTTGCCGGATTGAATGCCGCTGACCGGTTGTATGAATTTGGGCAACATGATATTGCCATCGTTACCGAAGGGCTTGAGATGGGAACCAGCCGCAATACCGGTTCGGATAAACAGACTTACTATAAACTTACCCTTGCCGGCAGCGAAACCGATAGTGTCCTTGACATGGCGCGGACCCTTTTTGACGGCGGTTGTATGCATGGCGACCTGGCGCTTTGTGAAGCAGCGCTTTCGGTGAGATGCTTCTGCCGATTGGCCGATATCGGCGTGCCATTTCCACATAATCGCTATGGCGAATATATAGGTTATAAAACCGACCATGACCCGCGGCAGAGGGCAACCAGCGCCGGCCCGTTAACGTCGCGTTACATGACCGAAAAACTCGAAATACAAGTCAAGGCAAAAAACATTCGTATCTTCGACGGTTATAAAGCAGTCGGTATCATAACGGATCAAGGCGTATGTATGGGCTTGCTCGCACTTAAAAAGGCTGCATTAACAGATACAAACATCAACAACGGGACATGCCGTGTGTCTGATCTATTCGTGGTCTTTAATTGTACCAATGTCGTACTGGCGACCGGCGGGCCTGCCGGACTCTACCGTTGCAGTGTATTTCCCATAAGCCAAACCGGTTCAAACGGTATCGCCTTTGAAGCCGGCGCAGCCGGACGTAACCTCACCGAGTGGCAATATGGTATTGCTTCCATCAAGTTCAGGTGGAATCTTTCGGGAAGCTATCAACAAGTGATTCCCCGCTATATTTCAACCGATCAGCAGGGAAACGATGCCCGTGAGTTCCTCGATCCTTTTTTCCCGGATGCGCGCCAAATGCTTGACGCCATTTTCCTGAAAGGCTACCAATGGCCATTCGATTCGCGCAAAATCGTCCATTACGGTTCATCTCTCATTGACATCCTCGTCCACCGGGAGATCCATCAGAAAGGCCGTCGCGTATTTCTTGATTTTCTGCACAATCCTACCCTGCTGAAAGATGATTTCAGTAATTTGGGAAAGGAATCATACACTTATTTGGAACAATCACGGGCTTTCCAACCTACTCCGCTCGAAAGGCTGGCTCATATCAACCGGCCTGCAATCGACCTGTATAAAAATAATGGAATCGATCTTTCGTGCGAGATGCTCGAAATAGCCGTTTGTGCACAACACAACAACGGAGGATTAGCCGTCAATAGTTGGTGGGAAACCACTGTGCCACACCTTTTTGCAGTAGGTGAAGCTGCCGGCACGCACGGTGTCTACCGTCCGGGAGGCAGTGCCTTAAACGCCGGTCAGGCAGGCAGTACCCGTGCGGCAATGTTTATTGCCCGCAGATACGTTAGCCAACCCATGCCGGAAACTGACTTCATGCAACTCGCCACTCCGCAAATCAACATGAAGATGGAATTAGCACAGAAATTGCTTACAAACAAAACCGGACTATCTCCCCGGGAAATACGTACAATATTGGGCAACCGGATGTCGGCATACGCAGCGCATATCCGCCATCCCAAAGATATCAGCCGGGTTAAAGATGAAGCGGCAGCCCAACTGCAACATATTACAGAACAAACCGTGCTATCAAGCCCTGTCGATCTGGTTACGGCTTTCGAAAATGTGGATTTGTTGATTTCACAATATGTATATGCTTCAGCTATTGAAGATTATATTGATGCCGGCGGAGGTAGTCGAGGTTCCTGTATCATATCCGATCCGAAAGGGAAAAACAATATATTAGGCTTTTCCAAATCCATTCCGGATGAGGGCGAATCCGGTATTCAAGATCAGTTGAAGTTCGCGTCCGATGATGGCAAATTGTCTTCTAAAATACAGGAAGTTAGATACTTCACACCGGAAAACCACTTCATTTGTCACAATGAACGACTATCAGAATATACACAGCAAGACCTGTCGCTGCCAAGATGTGAATTCGTTTGGGACAATGTCCGTCCCATCCCCCGTGACGATTATTGGTTCGAAAATGTCTGGCGCGAATACAGGGACGACATTGCAGGGTTATGAAATCACGCACTCACCGCCATCAGCGATTCATGTCCTGCAATGAGCACATAGGGGGTAATCGTTATGAAATCATGCACTCATCGCCATCAGCTTTTTGGCTAAGGTGACGGCGGAGTTGGCGTTGCTACCATAACCATCGGCGCCGATACCCCGGGCAAAGCTTTCGTTGATGGGGGCGCCGCCTATCATTACTTTGACATGATTCCGCAAACCTGCTTTTTCGAGCGCGTCGATGACTTCTTTCATATAGGTCATGGTCGTGGTCAAAAGTGCCGATAGGCAGACAATGTGGGCATTATGTTCTTTCACTGCTGCAATAAATTGATCGGACGACACGTCTGTACCCAAATTAACCACCTCAAATCCACAGCCTTCGAGCATGGAAGCGACAAGATTCTTGCCGATATCGTGCAAGTCGCCTCTGACGGTTCCGATGACAACCGTACTCAATCGTTTGCTCTGATCGTCTTTAAGCAAAGGTTTGATAATTTCGAGGGCGCCTTTCATTGCCCTGGCTGCCATTAAAAGTTCAGGAACAAACGCTTGGCCTTCTTCGAAACGCTGTCCTATGATTTCCATCGCCCCCGACATATAGTCGTTGATCATTATCTGCGGGTCGCATCCTTCAGCAACTGCTTGATGAGTCGCTTCGACGGCTGCCGCCAGATTTCCTTTTATGATCGCATCTTTTAATAAATCCAAATTTTCCATCGTAGTTATTATTCTCTGTTTTGTAAGATATGCTTTGTAACCAGTCGTTTATCAATCCGGTGTTCTTCCCGAGCAACTGCACATCAATACAAATATGTATCCATCGGGTACACTTTTTACGATGTCTCCCATTCCGGGATATTCAATATGCGCCCCTGCAATAGAAATATTATTTTCAGCAAGATACTTTAATAATTTTTGCCGGATTTCGACTGCTTTTACCGGATCCGTATCGTAGGATACAGCCACTTGCGGAAAAGGCATCTGAATCGCCATTGCATGCGTCAGGTCGCCCCACATAAACATTTTGATACCTTCCGATTCCAATAAATATCCTACATGCCCGGGGGTATGCCCATAGGCGGCAACTCCTTTGACGCCCGGTATCAATTCGGTGCCATTATTGATTTCTCCGGGACTGAAAGTCTCTAACTGACCCTTATACGCATTGAAAATGGTGCGTGCACCGGTAAAAGCGCTACGGCGATTTTCAGGTAAAGCCGACATCGCTGCATCACTCATATAGTAATCATATTCAGGCTTTGAAATGTAGAGTTTTGCTTTGGGATAAACTTTTTGTCCGTCAATCAATAGACTACCCGTATGGTCGCCATGAAAATGTGTCATAAAAATGGCATCAATATCGCTTGGTTTCTTTCCATACAACGCTAAGTTGTCGACCGTTTTCTGTCCCAAACCGGCATCGAAAAGAATCGTTGAAGTTCCGGTCTCAACCAAAAAAACATTGGTTGCGCTTGGATATGTACCATTTGGAATGGCTTGTTTCACCATTTCGTCTGTCGCTCCGATCAGATTACCGGTTCCGCCTTGCCGTTGTCCTTCCGAAAGAAGTCCTACGGAAAAAGAACCGATATCGAACAAAATAGACTCATCTTGCGCCTTTAGGTTTTGCACGCAAAGAATCATCCATACCATACAACATCCTGAGATGTTGAAAAGATTTCTTTTAAACGATTTAATATTCATACAATTACATATTTAAGTTATTCAATTATTCAGTTATTCAGTTATTCAGTTATTCGGTTATTCAGTTATTCAATTATTGATACCGGTACCACCTTTCAACCTGCGGAATCAGCGCATGTATTCCGTCATTATGTATCACATAGTCGGCACGTATCCGTTTTTCTTCATCTGAAATTTGATGTTGCATGCGGTGTAATACTTCAGCTTCGGTTATCCTGTCGCGCTCCATAACACGTTTGATGCGTAATTCTCGTGGCGCATAGACCATCAAACAAATATCTGTCAAATGATTGAAGTTGGATTCGAACAAAATGGCCGATTCAAATACAACGAAGCTTACCGTTTGACGTTCAGCCCACATTTTGAAATGACGGGCTACTTCAGGATGAATAATCGCATTAACCTGTTCCAACAGTTTGGTGTTGTTGAAAATAAGCGAAGCCATGCGCCGGCTGTTTAGTCCGTTTGCGTCAAATATCGAACTTCCCAATAATGCCGTCAGTCGTTCACGAATCAGTGGGGAAGTAGCTACCAAACGTTTACTTTCTATGTCGGAAATAAAAACCGCCATCCCATACAATTCAAGCAGTGAGGCTACTACCGACTTGCCACTTCCAATCCCTCCTGTCAATCCTATCGTAATCATGGGTTATTTTTCTCGATGATAAATTCGATCATATCCGGAATCATTACCGGATTGACCACCCATAAGGGTTTTTTTGTAAGGTACAGAGAGATTTTACCCTGCGACTGTACAGCTTCAAATTCCTGAAACGGAATGAGTATTTCAAAATCAGTTTCAACTAATTCTTTGAAACGGGATAAGGGGATGTTACATACAATTTCAACAGATGACGGAAAAGTACGTAAATTATACGGTTCAGGGATGCCATTACATTTGATCGCAATTGAAATTCTTTTTTCGGTAAATTCTTCTATCGGAACGTTAACGGTCACTTCATCAGGTTCCATCTTCGCACCGTTAATTTTCTGCAACCGGAGTTTGATTTGCTTCGTTTGATTTGCTTTTTTGACTTCCGAAAAAACAGTTTTTACGATTGATATTGAATCGAGTATATTGCCATTAGCATATAGGCGCACTTTTTCAGGGATAACACTTATCGAACCGGAAATCCGGAAACCCGGTTCTAACAACACAGAGATATCAGCCTCAACATCGACTTCTTTACTTTGTAATGCCTTATATTCGAGTGTCATGGTTTGCGGTTCGAACTCTATCAGCGTAGTGGTCGAAACAATCTGCTTTAAAATGCTCGCTTCAATCGTTTTTCCGGGTACCTGAATGATGTTGGCTTTTCGGATATCACTCAAATTGATTTCAACCGGACTGAAAAAATGCAACCAGGAATAATTCATCAACACATTCCCCCTGTCTCTTACTTTTGCTTTTATCTCTTGTGGATATTCATCCATTGAGCCCATTTCCTCGGGGATGTTTTTATACTTCACCGGAATAGAAATCTCCATTTCATATTCCTGACGCAGGTTTTGTAAAAGCCAGAATCCCAGTGCAAGAGCAAGAAAAAATAAAAATAGTAACGTCTCTTTCCAATACGGTTGAAAAAGGAAGGCTTTAATCTTTGCTTTAGACTTGAATGGATTATATTTATCAAGCCATGTTGTCATAAAGTGAATTATTTTTGTTGAATGTCTTCGGGCGAAGCATACACAGAGGATTTCTCTACCCGAATGCGTATACCCTCATCTACTTCAACCAAAATCGAAGTCTCCTTGATGTCTTTAATGATTCCATGAATCCCTCCTGCTGTAATCACTTTGTCTCCGTTCTTCATCGCGTTGCGCGTCCGTTGAATCTCTTTCTGTTTTTTCTGTTGCGGACGAATCATCAGAAAATAAAAAATAGCAATCATCGCGACAATCATTAAAATGCTTGAATACTGTCCCATACCTGATTGGGGCTGTGCCGGAGGCGTTTGTAGTAAGATAGTTAATAAGTTCATAGCGTATATATTTTGAATATGTTATTGGTTTGAAGATTCGCATTGCAAAATGAACCCTTTTGCAGTGCCAAAGATACAAAAAAATCAATCTTTCAACAAAAGTTTCTCTTTTTTTAACTCTTTGACAATCGAATCAAGAACGCCGTTGATAAAAACACCGCTTTTCGGGGTGCTATAATATTTTGCAGCATCAATATATTCGTTCAGAGTCACCTTTGTCGGAATCTTTGGAAAATTCAAAATCTCCGCCAGCGCTACTTGCATGATAACCATATCCATATTGGCGACCCGCTCGGATTCCCAATTCTTTGTATGAAGATCAATATGGTGGCGGTATTCCTTTTCATTCATTATCGCTTTGCGGAAAAGTTGAACGACAAAATCGCGATCTTCATCATCTTTGTACATCGGCAACAGTTCCTGCTTACTTCCTTTTGCCTCGTCAAAGCGTTTGATGGTTTTGAGCACAAACGTTTCAATAATCTCAATATCATCGTTCCAGTAGATACATTTATCTTCGAGTATTTCTTCAATCTCTTCGTCCCCGCAAATCAGGTTTCGAAATACGGAGCGCCAGAACTCACGGTCGGTTCCGTAGTTATCTTCCTTGCTATTCAGGTATTTCGTATAAATCTCAGAAGTCAGTATCCTGTCCAATATTTTTTTAACAAAATCCCGCTCACCTGTCAAAGAAACGCCATGTTCTTTGATGTATTGCCGGAGCGTTTCGTTGGTTTCGACCTGACGGGCAAAGCGATTGTCGATGAAGCGGGTGTTTGGGTGGAGATCTTCGTCGGTTGGCAGTAGTTTTAATCGCCCGGCATCTATGCGTTGTTCTTGAAGGCGGGTGAGTTCCGTAATCAACAAGAGAAAATAAAAATATAAATCGTAGGATCGGCGCAGGCTGAGATGTAATTCGCTTTCTGCTAATTTGATGTCTTTGTTCTCTTTTTGATAGTAAGCAAACACCATCTGAAGAACCTTTATCCGGATCAAAATCCTGTTAATCATCGTTTGAATGAGCTACTTAATAATATGTTTCAGGGTGCAAAGATAGCAATTTTTTAAAAACCGTAGTGCTGATTCTTTCAAGAATCTACCAAAATCATATGCGAAAAAGAACAATTCAAAAAAATCAAACCCCCAAAGACTCCTTGACCCGCTCAATTTTGGCTAAAGATTCTTGTTTTGCCTGCGCAATCGCTTCTACCGTTTTAACGTTCGCGTGTACTTCGATGTAGAACTTGATTTTAGGCTCAGTGCCCGACGGACGTATGGAAACTTTCGTGCCGTCTTCGGTAAAATATTGAATGACATTGGAAGTAGTCGGCATATTGATCGTCAAGTCCTCGCTTTCCGGGTAATCATAGCCTTTCAATGAAGCGTAATCATACAACATGGCTACCTTCGAGCCTGCTATTTCCGTCAATGGTTTCTCACGGTATTGTTTCATCATCTTTTCTATTTCTTCTGCTCCGCTTTTTCCTTCTTTGTAGACCGAGATATTCACTTCTTTCGAGTAGCCGTATTCCAAATAAATCCTCTGAAGCAACAGATACAACGATAAACCCTGATCTTTTGCCCATGCTGCCGCTTCTGCGAAAATACAACAAGCGGAAACTGCATCTTTATCGCGTACAAAATCCTGACAAAGGAATCCGAAACTCTCTTCTCCGCCACCAATGTAAGTTTTCTTGCCTTCATTTTTTCGCATGATATCTGCGATCCACTTAAAACCGGTATATACATCATACAATTGCACTCCATTCCGCTCGGCAATGTCACGAATGGTTTCTGTGGTGACAATTGTTTTGACAACGTATTCTTTGCCCTTTATCTTACCCAATTCCTTCCAACGGGTAATCAGGTAATAGACAAATATCATAGCGATCTGATTGCCATTCAGCAATGTCCATTCACCGTTTTCATTTTTGATGGCCACGCCTATCCGGTCGGCATCCGGGTCAGTGGCCAATACCAATTCGGCATCTGTCTCTATGGCCTTTTCGACCGCTTTTGATAAGGCTGCCGGTTCTTCCGGGTTGGGTGAAACAACCGTCGGAAAATCACCACTGACAATATCCTGTTCAGGCACGCGAATCAGATTTGTAAAACCATACTCACGAAGCGCTTGCGGAATGATGTCGACGCCTGTTCCATGAATCGGGGTGAAAACAATTTTCATATCCTTATGCCGCTCAATAATGTCGGGCGACAGCGAGATGGTTTTCAGTTCGTTGATATAAAGCTTGTCGAAATCCTTCCCTATCACTTCAATCAAATTCTTTTTTGCATTAAATTGAATGGCGCCGGCGCTTTTGATTTTGTTCACTTCGGCAATGGTATTTTTGTCGTGAGGTGCAATCATCTGCGCACCGTCATCCCAATAGGCTTTGTATCCGTTATATGCTTTCGGATTATGCGATGCAGTAATGATAATACCACTTTGGCATGCTAATTTCCGGATGGCATACGATATTTCGGGTGTCGGACGAAGACCCTCAAAAAGATAAACCTTGATTCCGTTGGCAGAAAAGATGTCGGCCGAAATTTGGGCATATAAATGGCTGTTATTGCGGCAATCATATCCAACTACGACCTTGATTTGTTTTAAATCGGCAAATTCTTTCCGCAAGTAATTCGATAATCCTTGCGTAGCAGCGCCTACCGTATAAATATTCATGCGGTTAGTTCCAACACCCATAATACCTCGCAGCCCCCCGGTTCCGAACTCTAAATCCTTATAAAAAGATTCGATCAACTCCGATGGGTCATCCGCATCCAATAAGGATTGCACTTGCCTGCGCGTATCTTCGTCATAATCATCGCCCAACCACACATGAGCCTTCTTTCTGACATCTTCTAATAATGCTGCGTTTTCCATTATTTTTATTTTTTCATTTTTAAATTGACCGAATCCCAATACACAGGTTTTCCCGAAAGAAAACTCTCAAAACACATGATTGCAGGTACGGCTGTTTGTACCGCAAACCTGACATCGGCTTCAACCTTCGTTTGCTTGCGAATGGCATCAAAAAAACGGCTGATATGGTCTAAATGACAATTATTGTAATCTTTTTCAACAAAAAGGAGTTCGGTATTGCTTATTTGCTCCGGTGTATCTATGGTACTACCTAATGCGGCCAATCCGGCGTAGTCGGCTGCAGAAGTGGCTCTTACCTTCTTTAGCGTCACTTTATCCCATTCTACTTTGAGCGTTCCTTCACTTCCGATGATGGTGAAGTCCAGGCTTCCCCACTTTTTCGATACCCCATCGGCATAATTAGCGGTTAGTGATGCTTTGAATGCGTTCGATCCATTCCGGGGTGCAGGATAATCAAAATGCCCCAGCATGATATAAGGCGTATCTCCTACCCCGTCTATATCCCCTGTGGTATATACTTTTGAAGGGCCTTGCGAATCCATGATATATTGCAGGCTCGACAATACATGGACAAACAGATCGCCTGCAATGCCGGTTCCGTAGTCTTTCCAATGGCGCCAACAGAAAAACCGGGATGGTTCGAATGCTGCTTTGGGTGAATTCATCAGGTAACGTTCCCACCAAATATCTGCCTGTTTATATCCTTCGGGAATTCTACAAGCCTGTCGCGGTCCGGAGGTGAAGGCGGCTTCCACTAAATTAACCGTACCAATCGCCCCGCTCTGTACCAACTGTTTCGCTTTGCGATTCCCAATCGACGACATCCCCTGGCTGCCCGACTGAAATACCCGGCCGCTTAATTCCTGTGCTTTGATCAGATCCTTTGCTTCGTTGACTTTGTGTATCACAGGCTTTTCACAATAAACATGCTTACCCGCTTTCATGGCTTCGATACATATCTTTTGATGCCAATGATCCGATGTCCCTACGATAACCGCATCGACATCGTTACGCGACAGAATATCTTTGTACTCGCGTGTCGCCTCTATGTCAGCGCCCCACTCATTCTTTGCAGCTTGCAAACGCATATCATACAAGTCGCATACAGCAACCAACTGTACACCGGGCACTTTCAAAGCCGTACGCGTATCGCTTGTCCCCTGCCCGCCTTTACCGATAAGCGCCAAACGAACCGGAGCGACTTCCTGGCTATGAATCTCAACATCTGACGAATAACCATGATGGGATTCATTCCCGAAAAGCATACGCGGAAGCGCCGTCGCAGCAACTCCACCGGCTATCATTTGCTTGATAAAATGTCTTCTTTCTTCTTTCATCTCTAATAAACATTATTTTCATATCGAATCATCAGCTATTTTCGAGATAACTTTCAATATGCCTTTTCTTTTTCTCTTCGAGAATTTCATCGATGGCAATCAGGATACCGGTTTCTTCGACATCTCCGAACATACCATTTACTGCCGTCCCGAAAACGCGCATCTTGGGCGACAGATTCATATAAGCATTAAACAGAGGCGGGATATTATACCCTAATTTGCGCACTTCCTGATTCAGAATCTTGTAATTATCCTTAAAATTATCAAAAGAAAAGAGCGTCTCCATTTTGGATACGTCCATACTGGTCTTCAATGGGTATTTTGGCAACACAAGCCCTTCGGTATCTGCAAAGTGCAAGTTTATAAAATACAAAATCATATTACGGGCTTCTACATTATACGATGCATACATCGTTACTTTTCCAAAGAAATATTTCAATGAAGGCTTTATAACCGTTAATGCGCCCAACCCATCCCATAAGTTATCCAGGATAAAAATTCCTTTCTGACATCCTATTGTCGCTTGATATTCCAACGCGACAAACGAACGGCCTAATTCAACCGTATACGGTAAATAGTTTTTTATAAAATGATCTGAAAAATGAAGTAATTGAGATGTTGCCAAAATGGGAATTCCCTGACTGTCAAACCTGACATCTTCGCCACAAAGAAAACGGTATCCACCCATAATTTGTTCCTCATCCGGACTCCAAACAATCAACTGCCTGTAAGCGTCTTTCATCGTATCAAATGCATCAATATCTGCCGATAACCCCGTTCCTCCCCCATAATACCTGAAAGCGGTTTCACGAAGCCGCCCAATCTCCTGCATCACATGGGGAGAGTCGCATGCGGTAACGATATATATCTCATTATTTGATTTGTTGGTTCGACGGAGCAATTTTTCCGAAGTTAATTCGCTTAAGAGTAAGTCTTTGCCGACCGGTTGAATAATGTCTTGCATATAACATTCATTTATATTTAATTAGACGAACATACGGTTGTTCTCTTTGATCATTGCGTATACCTTTTGTTTCACCCATTCAGCCCATTCCGCAGGCCGCTTGCTGTGGTCGAAAGTCTGCCACGGAACCGGCTTCCCAAAATAAACGCGAAACAGTTTTTTTTGTTGTTTAAACATTTCGTCCGGCAAATATAGCATTTCAAAATTCATTTTTATACCCAATCGTACCCTAAAATTTGCCAGACGGTAAAAAAAGTTGGAATTGCGCCCCTCAAAATAAACCGGAACCACATCGCGTTGATATTCTACTGCCTTCTGTATAAACGACTTTTTCCATTCCGGGTCGCGGATTTGACCATTTCTTTTTCGCGAGCAAAGTCCGGCCGGGAATGTGATCATTTGCCTGTCCGATTGAAATGCATCTTCAATTTTTAGAGCAGCTCGTTTACCTTGCGCTCCATGTTTATTGACCGGGATGAAAATAGACTGAAAATTGGGGATGAACAGCAGCAAATCATTGACTAACAAATAGATTTTCGAATCACAATACTTGCCGATCAAAGCGCCCAGACAAACACCGTCAAGTCCGCCTAAAGGGTGGTTCGAGACAAAAATGTATTTCCGGTTGTCTTTCGGTATATGATCCATTCCGTTGGTCTCTAAAGTCACTTCAAATTCATCGACCAAAGCTTGCATAAATTCAACGCCGTCAATATCTTGATGTCGTTCCAGTATATCATTTATCTCGTCTTGATGAATGAGTCGAATCAAATAATTCACCAAAAAGCCGGGAATTTTTTTGGCAATCTTGGGCGCTTTCTGCTGCAAAATTTCTTTTACGTCAATCCGTTTTTTTATATCCATCGCGCTGAACCTGATCTGTCTCTGCAGGCCTCTAATCAAACAAGCTTTTGAGACGTTATTTTTTTTGCAAAGGTAACGTTTTTTTGTGGTTCATTCTAAACATGATTAGGGTAAGGGTGAAAAAAATGCATTCATATTTTGTTCTACGCTCGACTTACACTATCTTTGCGCCGACACTACAAACTACTTTATATTTATAACTGATATGAAACAAAGTTTTATTTTTGTATCGGTGCTGCTGTACATTGTTTTTACAAGTTGCCGGCAGCATCATTCCGGTATCTTCGAACCTAAAAAAGAACCTGTCGACTATGTCAACAACAGGATAGGGAACATCAGTATTCTGTTGGTTCCGACCTTTCCGGTTACCCATTTGCCCAATAGCATGGTCAGGATGATCCCTGCCCACACCGAATTTGTTACGGATCGCATGCAGGGCTTACCATTGAATGTCCCCTCCCACCGGCAAGGCGATGTATTGCATCTGAAGCCGTATTGCGGTGATTTGGATGGATTAACGCCTACTTTACAATACCGGTATGACCATGAAATATCCACTCCCTTTCAATACTCGGTTTGGCTGGACGACTTCGCGATCACTGCGCAGTTTGCTCCGGCAGAACGTTCGGGCATTTTCACATTTACATTCGAAAAAGATGGCCCGCGCTATGTGATGCTTCGGACGGTTCGTATCGGCGAACTTAATACCAAAGACAATGTTATGTACGGATACGAGAATTATAACGGCGCCAAACATTATTTCTATTTGGAATTTGAACAAATACCGGTTGAAACAGGCGTTCGCGACACATCCCTGAACAGAGATTGTTACGCTGCCTTTGATAAGAATGTCAAGGAGGTTCGTCTCCGTTACGGTGTATCCTATATCAGTGAAGAACAGGCCCGGAAAAATTTGGTCAACGAGATTATCGGATTTGATATCGAACCGGTGGCAAAAGCCGCCCGTTCGGCATGGAACAAAACGTTGGGTAAGATTCAGGTAGAAGGGTCGACGGAAAATCAGAAAACCGTTTTTTATACCGCTCTCTATCGTTCATACGAACGGATGATCAATATTTCGGAAGATGGAAGGTATTACAACGGATTCGACGGACAAGTACATGCAGATGAAGGGATTCCATTTTGGACGGACGACTGGATATGGGACACATACCATGCGCTCCACCCGCTGCAAATCATCTTGAATCCCCGCGAACAGGAAGAAAAGTTAGCTTCCTATCTCAGGATGTATGCACAGTCCGAAGAGAAATGGATGCCTACGTTTCCCACTGTTTTTGGGGATGCACATTGTATGAACGGAAACCATGCTGCGGTTCTGTTTGCCGATGCTCTGAGCAAAGGCATCAAGTTTGATGTCGAAAAAGCCTTTGAAGGCATGAAAAACACAGTACTGACCGAAACCATGCTCCCATGGCGGCGAGCGCCCAAAACATCATTAGACGATTTCTATCATGAACATGGATGGTTTCCGGCGCTTCATCCGGGAGAAAAAGAAACAGAACCATTGGTTCATGGTTTTGAGAAACGGAATGCAGTGGCTGTGACTCAGGCCGCTTCCTACGACGACTGGTGTATCGCACAATTAGCTAAATCATTAGGGAATGAGGAGGAATATTCGTTTTTCTTAAACCGGGCTTTTAATTACCGCAAATTGTTTCATACGGAAACAGGCTTTTTCCATCCGAAAGACAAATATGGAAAATGGATCGAACCTTTCGACTATATTTTCTCAGGGGGCATTGGTTCGAGGGATTATTACGACGAAAATAATGCCTGGACTTATATTTGGGATGTGCATCATAACATTGCCGGGCTAATCGACTTGTTTGGAGGCAACCAACCTTTTATCGACAAATTAGACCAACTCTTTGTCGAAAGCCTGAAAACCTCGAAGTGGCAATACTATGCCGTTCAGCCTGATGCAACCGGAAATGTCGGGCAGTTTGTGATGGGCAACGAACCCGGTTTCCATATCCCCTATCTGTATAATTACGCAAGCCAGCCGTGGAAAACCCAAAAACGAATCCGTATGCTGCTCGAAAGCTGGTTTCGCAACGACCTGATGGGCATCCCGGGTGATGAAGACGGCGGAGGCATGTCGGCTTTTGTTGTTTTTTCCTCTTTAGGTTTTTATCCCGTTACGCCCGGAATACCTGTTTATACAATCGGAAGTCCCATATTTACACGCTCAACCATTAAGTTGGACAATGGTAAAACATTTACCGTCGAAGCCAAAAACTCATCATGGCGCAACAAATATATCCAATCGGCTACGCTGAACGGCAAGCCTTTAAACCGGACATGGTTTACACACGATGATTTAGTCAATGGAGGCATACTTGTTTTGGTTATGGGCGACCGTCCGAACGAGCGATGGGGACTGGAATCGCCACCACCTTCGGCAGCAGATATGCAAGGAAAATAATTGTTCCAAATTTAATATTTTATTCTGTTACTCTGTTATTCAGTTACTTAGTTATTCAGTTACTCAGTTATTCAATTATTCAGTTATTCAATTAATCACAACTCATCATTGTCAAAAGATTCAGCATTGGTATTACTCTCCGGCGGACAAGACTCAACGGTCTGTCTTTATTGGGCATTGCAACATTTCTCCGGTGTAGAAGCAATCTGTTTTCGCTATGGACAACGTCACGAAATTGAGGTTGAAATCGCTCAAAAAATAGCAACTCAAGCCCATGTCCCTTTTCGAGTGATTGATGCCGGAATGATTGGCGCTTTGAATGACAACGCATTGACCAATCATTCCATCGAAGTGGATAAGGCGAAAAATCAAGAATTTCCGCCCAATACCTTTGTGCCCGGTCGAAACCTGTTATTTATCAGCATAGCAGCAATTGTAGCGCGCGAAAAGAAGATTTTCGATCTTGTCACAGGCGTTTCACAAACCGATTTTAGCGGTTATCCCGATTGCAGGGATTCATTTATTTGTTCGCTGAATGAAACACTCAACCTTACTTTCGACGAACAGTTTGTGATTCACACACCCCTGATGTGGAAAGACAAGCAAGCCGTATGGCAACTTGCCGCAGAATTGGGAATTTTCGAATTGGTGAAAAACGAAACCATCACCTGCTATAACGGTATCCCCGCTTCCGGCTGCGGTGAATGCCCCGCTTGCTTACTTCGTCAACGCGGTTTGGAGCAATATACTGTAAGCGTTCATCATAATTCATACAACTATTGAATCCGCTATTTCAGTTTATCAAAGAACATATCCATGCGGATTGGATGCAATTATTGCTCTCCGCCAATCGTTATCCCGATGTAGATGTGCCTTTTGCAGTAGAGCAAATCAGGGCGCGCAGGATGATTCGCGAAAAATTGCCAACCTGGTATGCAAATCCTTTTTTGCTGTTCCCTTCCAAAACAGCAGTCGAACAGTGCTCATCCGAACAAACCGCCCTTTACAAACAACGATTGATACATGCTGAAGACCATCTTTGCGACCTGACAGGCGGATTGGGCATCGACACATATTTTTTTGCGCTGAAAGCCGGGCATGTGACCTATATCGAACGCTCAAAATCCTGTTTTGATATGGCGATGCATAATTTTTCGCAGTTGGGTCTGAAAAACATTACAGGATATTACGATGACGCAGAAAATGGTTTGAAATCATTACCTTCCGCCAATATCATTTATGTTGACCCATCGCGCCGCAACGAACAGAACACCCGTTTTTTCGCCCTTTCCGACTGCGAACCCGACTTGGTCAAAATCATGCCTTTGCTTTTTTCGAAAGCCCCAAACGTGATCGCCAAATTATCTCCCATGCTTGATCTCCGCCATACATTATCCTTATTGCCCGATACAACTGAGATACATGTCGTTTCCGTTCGAAATGAATGCAAGGAATTATTATTTGTATGTCAGCGGGGCATCGTATCCCCGATGCCAGTCATCTATTGTGTTAATTTTACAACTGACGGCAACGAACAGTCTTTTGACTTTATGCTGACCGGCGAACAGACTTCCATTTGCACAATAAGCGCCTCTATTCAAACTTATTTATATGAACCGAATGCATCGATCTTAAAAGCAGGTGGATTCAAACAAATTGCGATCCGTTTTGATTTGGAGAAATTACATCTTAACAGCCATCTGTATACTTCAGGGCAATTAATCCGGGAATTTCCGGGACGTATTTTTCAAGTACAGGCGGTCATTCCATTTGACAAGAATTGCTGTAAACTACTCCATAAAACCATACCTAAAGCCCATATATCAACCCGGAATTTCCCCCTGCAAGCCAACGAACTGCGTCGACGAACCCGCATTGACGACGGAGGCGATGATTATCTTTTTGCCACAACGCTTGCAAATAGCAAAAAAGTAATCATCCGATGCAAAAAGATTGAATGATGCATCATGGGGTTTCGATTTTAGATAAATGAAACAAATAGATCGACAGCCCCATTTTTCCGTAAAACAAACTTGTCGGGAATTTTTCAAACTCGGATGTTACGAGTTTAGTGGTTAAAATTTTTTGGATATCTCCCATGAGTAATTCGCTATTTTCTGCATCCTGGCGACCGTAGAGACAAATAATTATCCAAATCTACTTTTTGTGTTTTACCACCATAATCACCGGATTATCCTCTTTATCCATCGTCGCCGCAATTTCTTTCAACTTGCCTTTTAATATTCCTTTCTTAAAATCCTCAACAAGTTGGAAGGCTTCTATATTTTTTAAGAAAAAAACTTCACTACATAAAGGTCTTGCTTGCATCAATATAGATTCTTTACCTGAATAATCATCATTGTATACTGCACATTCAAATATAGTTTTCTTTGGTTTGTCGTATAGTAAATATGTACTAGGAAATCCACTTTTTTCTACAAAATCCCATTCTTTCTTTACGCTTTCCATAAAAAAGTATTGTTCTGTCATAATTCCCGGAAAAAGAAAAATCTCTGGATCCATGGATTGAATAGCTGGAGTTCTTGCTATGAACGGAGCCATAGTATTGTCAGATAAATACCTGTATATTGTATCAGATGAGGATGATGTTAATATCCAACTTTCATTCAATGAAGTTATAGGAAAATAGCGAGCACTTGCCATTGAGGCTGTATTTAAATTTATAATAAGCGTCGACGTCTCTTTTTGAAATGGAATTTCAATTTCATTGACAATACTTCCATCCTGTTTGGATATAATGAAAAATGATTGCGAACTTTTGGAACCGTCTATAATCAATTTACCATCATGGCAAATTAAATAATTCTTATCAAAATTAAAAATTTGGTCATATTTAAATTCTTCTTTATGCTTGAAACTTCTTTGATAACTACCATTATAATCGTAAACAAATATAATTGCTTTATTAAAGTCATTGACAAACATTTCCCCTTTTTCTTCGTCTAAAGTAATCGATATTATACTATTATATTCTTCTCCGCCTTGACCCTTCCGGTTTATTTTTTTTAAACCTTTTCCGTTCCTGTTGAAAATAAAAATATCGCCATCGTTAATTCGATTCTTTACTATAATGATTTCTTTTCCAATGTCCATAATTTGACCCTGAGTCAGAAATTCATCAATAGTTTCTAACGGAATATACTCTACTTCCATAAAGTCCTGAAGGATTAATTCCTTTTTAGGATAACTTTTCGTGACATCAACTGTTAAGAGTTCATGAGTTGATTGTTTGCCTTCGCATCCCGCCAGCAATACCAGTAAGATAATCATTGAAAATTGCTTTACTTTTTTCATACTTAATTGTGCTTTATAATTATTGTTAAAATTCCGATTTAATTACATTGCAAAGATTTATGTTAAATATATCAGATGTATACATCTTTTCGTACCTTTTACGTCCGTTCTCACCCAATTTGCGTGCTTCTTCAGGATATTGGAGCAGATAGATGATTTTTTCAGCCAGTATTCGCAATTTGCTTTAAATCCTGTTCTAACCGTATTCGATGATCCATTAACCACTAACCGTTAACCATTATTTCTTGTGCTTTACAACCATAATCACCGGATTATCTTCCTCATCCAATTCTGCTGCAATCTCTTTCAAACGGCCCTTCAATTCGCCTTTTTTGTATAACTCTACCAGCTTGTAAGCTTCGAAACGATACCAAAACATAATATCACCACCGTAGCCCCCCTTGTCATCCACTTGAGTTAGAATCACCTCGGTTTGGTTGTCTATATCCGCATTATACATTGTATATTCGTAAATAGCCTTGTCTTTTTTGCAATAAACTAATTTTTTTGATGGAAATGATTCGAAAGCGAACAGTTTATCCGGGGTGGGAAATGGGGGTGCTTCCAACTTTGTCGCATTCATAAAGTAGTAGCCCTCGGTTATAGCTTCAAGAAATAGTATGACATGCGGATTCATAGATTGAATAGACGGTGTCCTTGCAATCATTGGTACCGGATGATCCTGCTTTGGCAAATAACGGTATATGGTATCAGCTGAATGATGTTCAATAATAAATTGATCTCTAAATGGAATTATCGGATGAGCCGAATGCATACATTCTAAAAGGTATCCCTCAGGGGTTATCAGAGGATACGCTATCTTTTTTTCGAACGGTATAACAATTTCACGCACGAAACTTCCATCCTGTTTGGATATGATCCAAAATACTTGGTCTTCCGGTTCTTCATATATCGCATTGCTACAAAACAAATGATCCCGGTCATAGTTAAACATATAATTTAAGTACAATGGTGTGTTTTTGGGTAAAACGAGATCGCGTTTATAATTTCCTGCCAGGTCATACACCAAAATCTTTTGTTGTCTAAATGGCCGGACATATAGTTCTTGCCTTTCATCATCAACAACCATTTTTGTAGCGAATATATATTCTCCGGCACCCTGGCCTCGTTTACTGATCTTATGCAGAGCCTTTCCCGTAAGTCTGTCGTATATCATTATTTCCTCTTGACGGGCTAGTCTGATCGCAAGATGATTATCAGTGACAGATCGTACCAAGCCCCGGTTGATAAACTCATCGGTGGTTTCCAGTGGAATATACTCCACATCCGCAATATCCTGAAGGATTAATTCCTTTTTGGGATAATTCTTTGTGACATCAACCGTAATAAAAGCATCATCATTTGAGTGCTTGTCTCCGCCACAGCCTGTTAATAATAGTAACAGGATGGTTGCTAATATAGAATTCTCTTTTTTCATTATTTTTTTTCTTCTTTACTTAACATGACATAGAGCAAAACAAATAACGAAGTTCATTATCACTCCAAACTGGTTTAATCCTGTGATAGATCATTTGGGGAATAAGACAGGAAGTAAAAACCGCTACGAAGATAATCATAATTATGTTACAAAAAAAATAAACTATCTCTTATACAGCCCTTTCAACAATCCGATCTCAGATGCGTAACCTTCTAATTCGTTGGGTGTTTCGAGGTTAAAGGGTAAAGCGTGTAAAGCAGGATGATTGATAATGCGTGTGATCGCTTCGATACCGATTTTGCCTTCTCCGATTTTGGCATGTCGGTCTTTGTGGCTTTTAAAACCAAACATACTGTCGTTCAGATGAATGGCGCGCAGTCTGTTTAGTCCGATGCTTTGATCAAATTGTTCCAACACATCGTCCAAATGATCGACCACATCATAACCGGCATCGTAAACATGACAGGTATCCAAACAGACGCCGATCAGGTGATTCAACTCGACACGTTCAATGATGGTTTGCAGCTCTTCGAAACAACCACCTATTTCACTCCCTTTTCCGGCCATCGTTTCCAATAGGACAATCGTTGTTTGTTCAGGCTTTAAGATTTTATTTAACAATCCGGCAATTAGATTAATACCTGTTTCCACACCCTGTCCGACATGACTTCCGGGATGAAAATTATAGAAATTTCCGGGTACATTTTCCATCCGTTGCAGATCGTCGTCCATCGTAAATTCTGCAAATTTCCGGATTTGCGGATCGGCAGAGCAGGCATTCAACGTATAGGGCGAGTGCGCGACAAGCGACGATATATGATTATCCCGAGCCAATACTAAAAAATCTGCAACGTCTTTTTTATCAATTGCCTTCGCGCTTCCGCCACGTGGATTGCGGGTAAAAAACTGAAATGTGTTGGCTCCGATGCTAACTGCCTCTTTGCCCATGGCAAAGAATCCTTTTGATGATGATAAGTGACAACCGATCTTGAACATATGATTATTGATTTTTTAACGGATAAATTCTATGATTTCACAAGGTTCTTCTTTTCCTTCAACATATACGGTACGAAACCTGTCCGGATATTTGCAGGAAATAAACCAGATAAAACGATGTACATTATTGATAAACACCCCTGTATTCCGGGTAGGGTCGACACGGAGTTGGGGGAGTAAGAGGTAACGAATGTCGTTTTCAATCAGATAATTGAGCAACATTTCAGGGTCGTAGATGCGAAAATCCTCATTTGGCAAATTATCGAAAAAAGGCTTATAATCAAGTGTATAATCCATATTTTCATTTTGGATTGTTTGTAGAAATGTATCCAATTCATTACCGGGCACCCTGTAAACCTGTACTCCGTTTACGATCTTTTCTTTGAACGGAAAAGTCTTGCGCGAACCGATAATATATTGAAGATAAGGACTAATATGTAGTCCGCTTGCAACCACAATCACTTGATTTTCCGTGCTTTGCGTCAATGCAAAAATGTCATAGGGAACAGTAATGTCGGTTGGCGACCAGGTAAATTTTCGTCCGGTATAAACCGTCGAAATACTGGGTTTGCGACTGACAATCACTGCATTTTCATCTAAATTTTGTGCCGCCCATTGGCTGCCCTTGATAAAATTATACCAGTCAGGCGTAAAACCATATAATGGATCTCCAAGAATATTCTCTTGTAATACAGAGAAATTCCTCTCAATCCTGCTTGTAGTTATCGAAATTGTTCCGACGAAAAGGATCAGGATAATCAAAGGATAGACGAAAAAGAATTTTTGGATTGCCTTGAATTGAAAAAGATAATAAAACCCACCCAGAAAAAGGAGGATGATTAAGGGATAGTAAATGACAATCAAACGGTCTTGCCCCCATATCGTCTGTAAAATGACAAAACTGACAAAATTCAAGACTCCGGCATAGAGACCTGTAAATAACAATGCTTTATTGCATCTGAAAACCATAAACAAACAAAAGAAAAAAAGCAGATAAATGACGATTGTACGTGTAGTATCAGTTTTTAACAAATTGCTGGGAGTTTCGGGCATGACACCCATAAATTGGCACAGGAAAGCCGAAAGATAGACTTTTGAATTTACGGTTAAGCGATTCAGAAAACCCAAAAAGCTCTCCGATTCAACGGGATTATAATAATCTTTGGCTAAATAGTTTTTGATATCATAAGCCGAACCTGCATCAGGCCATACCACAGTTTTGATGAGTTGAAATATACAGAAAACCAAAATGGCAGCTGCAAGTGTATAAGCCAAATCTTTCAGGCGTTTGTCAATGGCAAAAAAGAGAATCACAACCCCCAAAACACTGAAACCGATACTGCGGGTCAATCCCATTCCCAAGACTATACCACCAAGAATAAGATATTTAGGCCAATCGGTTTTCAAACTTCTTTGAACAATGGAGCAAGAAACCCCATTGGTTTCTATACCTGACAAGCGAGCAGGACTTCCCGCTGTCGCTAAAAAATATTTGGAAAAATAAAAAATAAACAGGCTTTGCATCAACATAAAGAAGGGTTCGCTGTATGTATGACTTGCATAAAAAAACAGATAAGAACAAAGGCAAGTCAACAACAAAGCAGGCATTAAGACCATTGCGGGAATTTTATCTTGGAAAGATTTGTATAACAACCAAATAGACAGTAAAATGAAAATTGCGGAAAGTGATTTCACCAGAATCAGGTTGAACCCGAAAATGCCGATTATGGGCGCTAAAATGATTGGATACAACGGCCCTCGAAAACCGGGAAAGGTAAAATGACGCCAAAAATCATTTGCATAAATGAGATAATCGCTGTCATCACCGCTTTGACTTACTTTAACATCAAACAATAGGATACTCATCAGTACCCCCGTGATCATGCATATAATAAATAAGACCGTTCGGTTATGTTCAAAAAAATCAGAGGTTTTTTGAAGTGAATTTTTTGTCGTTACTTCCTTCTGACTTTTCGAAGCGTTCCGTTGTTTTTGGGCTGTTCCTTTCATTTTATTTGAAAATTTTAAATCGTACCAATCTCATTTTTTGTAACCGGTAAGCAAAGGATACACCCAAAACTCCAAATCCGTACTGAACGCTTCTCAGAAAGTTGATGGAAGACGCTTCTTTGAAATATTTGGTCGGACAACTCACCTCGCCTATCCGGAAGCCTTTGAAAAAAATTTGGGCTAACATCTGATTATCAAAGATGAAGTCGTCGGAATTCTCATTAAAATTGACCGATTGCAAAACCTCTTTGGAAAACGCACGGTATCCGGTATGATATTCACTTAACTTTTGGGCCATGAGTATGTTTTGCGTCAATGTCAATAACCGGTTGGCAATGTATTTGTACCGGGGCATACCCCCTTGAAGCGCTCCTTTTCCGATGATGCGGGAAGCTATCACAACCGGATATAAGCCATTGGCAATCATATGGCAAATGGATGGGATCAACAAAGGGGTGTATTGATAATCAGGGTGTAGCATGACAACAATGTCCGAACCGACTTCA
>JAIRJR010000116.1 GCA_031260575.1 Tannerella sp. | reverse complement strand
AGATACATCAGGGCGGGCATGCGGGGTCCTGCCAGAATATCTCCGTAAAGTACGGAATTGACGCCACAATCGTCGAAGACTGCTATCTCACCTTCGTTAAACATCTTGACCTTGCGTTTATTCGCCTCTTCATTCGGACTCCGGTAGATGCGGATTTCTAGCAAGGTACGGGTAGGATCAGGTTTACGGTGTACCGGGATTGCACTGAAAGCTTCACAAAGGTAGGTTTCAAAATTGGAATATACAGGCTTCGGAGCCGATGTGTCATAAAACCCCTGTGCTGCCTTTTTGAAAACGGCATCATCCCAGATTTCGGTTTTCACCTTCAGATAGGTAGCTATATCAGGATAGATCAATACGATATGCCGCTTTTCCTGCTCTTCGGGTTTGAAAAGTTTAAATGCGCCCACTTTCACACCTTTGCGACTATAGGCCGGAATCAATACATCCTTAAAAAAGGCATCTATTTCTGTACCACTGCCGGTAAGTGTATAAATCCGCCATTCGTAGATTTCTTTTCCTCCTGCGGAAATGGATGCTTCACGCCCGAAAGCGGGGACAACCGACAATGCGGGAGCCGCAACCAAAGTCCCTGCAATCTTCATAAAATTACGTCTTTCCATAAATTCAATTTTAAAATGGTTTATATGATGTTTATTTCGAATTAAGTCATGTCATTCGTGTGGCTGAAATGTATATGCAATCAGTGATTAAAAAGTCTTTGTTCAGCTATCGCTTCATATTTCGTACCCGGGCGGCCATAATTACAATATGGATAAATACGGATTCCCCCGCGGGACGAATAGATGCCTGTTACTTCGATATACTTAGGATCCATTAATCGAATCAAGTCTTTCATGATCAGATTGACACAGTCTTCGTGAAAAGCGCCGTGATTGCGAAAACCGTGCAGGTAGAGTTTCAGGCTCTTGCTTTCAACCATCTTTACATCAGGGATATAGTCAATCAGAATGGTGGCAAAATCGGGCTGGTGTGTGATGGGACACACACAGGTAAACTCCGGACAATCAAAATGCACCCAATAATCATTTTCAGGATGCATATTCGTAAAAGCCTCAAGGATAGCGGGCGTATATTCCTGCAAATAATCTGTTTTTCTCCCCAATACGTTCAACTCTTTTTCAAGCATAGTTGCATTCAAATAATTATCATTCCGCAAAAATACGGCATTTATTTTGGCTTTTTCACAAATCATGCAAAAAAAATCTGTTATGTCATAATTTTAGTTTTTTCTTTCCTAAACTTTTTCATACCTTTGCTTACTCATTTTAAGAATTCAATGAATCAATATGGCTGACGACAAGAAAATTATATTCTCGATGGTAGGGTTAAGCAAAATATACCCTCCTCAAAAACAGGTATTGAAGAACATCTACCTGTCTTTTTTCTATGGTGCAAAAATCGGAATTATCGGGTTGAACGGTTCCGGAAAGTCAACTTTGCTCAAGATTATTGCCGGGATCGAAAAGGAATTTATCGGCAATATCGTTTTCTCGCCCGGATATACCGTCGGATACTTAGATCAGGATCCTCAACTGCAAACCGGGAAGACGGTAAAAGAAATTGTACAGGAAGGCGTGCAGGAAATTGTAGACTTGCTGAAGGAATTTGAGGAGGTGAATGAAAAATTTTCGGATCCGGAGGTTTTAGACGACCCCGATAAAATGGATGCTTTAATCAACCGTCAGGCCGTATTGCAGGATCAAATTGATGCCTCGGACGCGTGGAATTTGGATAGCCGTCTGCAACGGGCGATGGATGCGCTCCGTTGTCCTCCCGAAGACCGGATCGTGGATTCCTTGTCGGAAGGCGAGCGGCGCCGTGTCGCTTTGTGCAGATTGTTATTGCAACAGCCTGATATACTGCTGTTGGATGAACCGACCAACCACCTGGATGCAGAGTCTATCGACTGGTTGGAACAGCATCTGCAACAATATGCCGGAACCGTTATCTGTATCACGCACGACCGTTATTTCCTTGACCATGTGGCAGGTTGGATTTTGGAACTCGACCGTGGGGAGGGTATTCCCTGGAAAGGCAACTATTCGTCGTGGCTCGACCAGAAAACCCAACGTATGGCGCAGGAGGAAAAACAAGTCAGCAAACGACGCAAGACATTGGAACGCGAATTAGAATGGATCCGGATGGCGCCCAAAGCGCGCCATGCCAAAGGAAAAGCGCGTTTGAATTCATATGAGGTTTTACTGAACCAGGATCAAAAAGAACGCGAAGCCAAATTGGAAATCTTTATTCCAAACGGCCCCCGTCTTGGCAATAAGGTGATCGAAGTCAAACATTTAGCCAAAGCATTCGGCGAAAAGCTACTATTTGACGATTTAAATTTCATGCTTCCTCCCAATGGGATTGTAGGCGTGATCGGACCAAACGGCGCCGGAAAGACGACGCTTTTCAAATTAATTATGGGTATGGAAAATGCCGATAAGGGTATATTTGAAGTGGGAGAAACAGTTAAAATCGGATATGCCGACCAGACTCACAAGGATATAAATCCCGATCAATCCGTCTATCAGGTTATTTCGGGCGGACACGAATTTGTCCGTGTCGCAGGGAAAGAAATCAATGCCCGTGCCTACCTTTCAAGATTTAACTTTACAGGCGCCGATCAGGAGAAATTATGCAAAACTTTATCCGGTGGCGAACGCAACCGTCTTCACTTAGCGATCACACTTAAATCCGAAGCCAATGTCCTATTGCTTGACGAACCAACCAACGACATTGACGTCAACACATTGCGTGCACTCGAAGAAGGATTGGAAAACTTTGCCGGATGTGCAGTAGTCATTTCGCACGACCGTTGGTTTCTCGACCGAATCTGTACACATATCCTTTCGTTCGAAGGCAATTCCGAAGTAACCTATTACGAAGGAACGTATTCCGAATACGAAGAATATAAACGTAAACAATTGGGATATACCGAACCCAAACGGATACGCTACCGCGCACTTAATAGTTAGTAATTAAGAGGTTATTCCAAAAAATATGTCATCAATTATTCATTTTTAAAATTATAGATAAGTATGAAAAAGTATTTTTTACCGGCTGTCATAGCCATCATGTGTTGTTCCGTTTTGAGTAGTGTTTCGGCGCAGGAAGAAAGATTATTTAACGGAAAGGATTTATCCAATTGGGAATTTGTTGTGGATGGTGATTCCGTTCCCGGAAGCCAGGTTTATTCTGTTCAGAATGGAGAGATCCTGATTCAAGGCAGACCATTTGGCTACATGTACACCAAAAAGACATACCGCAACTATACGCTCAATGTGGAGTGGGCTTGGGTGGACGAACCCACCAACAGTGGTATCTTTGTGATTATAGCCCAGACGACCAATCCTTTTCCCAATGGAATTGAAGTTCAACTCGCTGCCGGTAATGCCGGCGATTTTGTGATGTTGGGAGGTTCGGATATGGTTGAATTTAAAGCGCCGGAAGACCGCCCACGTCCCCGATTCCCGGTCGTTCGCAAAAAGGAAGCCACCAACGAGAAAGTTGCCGGTGAATGGAATAAGGCCAAAATCATCGTAAATGAAGGGAAAATCACAGTATATATCAATGATGTGTTCCAAAATGAAGGAACTTGTCCCGTAAAAGAAGGTCATATCGGCTTGCAAAGCGAAGGAAAAAGAATTAAGTTCCGCAATGTGACGGCTACGATCAATAACTGAGTAACTGAGTAACTGAATCAATTAGATTTATCAAAGCGAATGCGCGAAAGGTCAGACTTTATCTTTCCTTTCGCGTATTCGTATATTCTCTCCACTTAATTATTAACACAACAGCAGTTGTGTAACAGGCGCTCCCTTTAGCCGTTCGTTACCTGTGTCTGTGTCATTCCTTTACAAATTTCTTTGTTACAATTCCTTTGTCTGTTTCAAGTTTTAAAAAGTAAATTCCCTGTAATATCATTGAAACATTGATCCGATTAGTTGAAGTGTTGGATTTATAAATTGTTTTACTCGATAAATCTACTATTTCTATACCGTTAATCTGTAACTCTTCGCTTTCAATTCTCAATTCTTCTTTCGCAGGATTTGGGAAAATTTTCACAGAATTTGAAATCTCATTTGCTATTATGGAAGTTGCATCAGAAATATTTAATCGTACAAGTCCCTCACTACCTCCGATGATAAATTGATTGGATGTTTGCTTTTTAATATCATTAATTGTGAAATCTTCAAAAACAAATACGCCATTATGATTGAAATCATTATCTATAGTTCCATTATTATGCACGCGAATGATTTTTTTGTCTTTTCCAATTAAAAAATTTTCTCCATTTATTAAAATTGTTTCTTTGGAATTTGACCAAAAATCACTATAATAAAAAAAACCGTTTTCTCCAAAATTGTTGTTAATGGTTCCGTCAGAATTAAAACCATACACAAAATATCGACGCGCTGTTTTTTCCTGATATATCCTTTGTCATCCAACCCGTAAACATAAGACTTCCATTACTTGTTTCAATCACATTTTCTAAAGATTTAGGGTAATTCCAAGAAGTGTTATAAAAGTTAGTAACAAATATTCCATTGTTAGCAAAATCAGTAACAAAATGACCTCGTTGATTTATTTTGCAAAATGCCAATTTGACAATAGAATTTGTCACTTCACCTCCGGCAAGTACAATAGAGTTATCTTTTAAAATCTTAATGCTATTTGGAATAAACTCACACATCTGATAACTTGTTATATATGCTTTTCCGTCAGTACCAAAATCCATATCAATTTCTCCTTTATAATTGTATTTTGAAATGTATGATTTTTGAATATATTCATTGCCTTCATCATAACTCGCCAAATATGCAATCAACATATATTCATCATTTTCGGTATTTACAGCCAAAATAGAAGAATTGTCAAGAAGAATTTCCCCATTATTGCCAAAAGATTCATCAGGCGTGCCATTTTCGTTAAATCGAAAAATTATACTCATGGGTGGATCATCCGGTTCTTCGGAATAATGACTAAGTACATGAAATATGATTAAAATTTTATTTTCTTTGGTAATTTTGATTCCGTACCTTTTTCCCCTATTTGAAGGCCCATATTCATCCAATATTACAACTCCGTTCGTCCCAAAATGTTTTTCTATTATTCCATTGGCATTAGATTTATATACCGCAGGAAAACCCATATCAGCATATCCAAAAGCAAAGATATTGCTTTGTTCATCAAAAGTTAAATGTTCAATACCTCCGTTTGAGATTGGTACAATTCCGTTTTCTCCAAAATTATCATCTTTCGAAACTGTTTGAGAAAAAACATGATTTGATATGCAAATTAAAATCAGTGAAACGAAGAATACTTTTTTCATTTATATAATATTTGAGAAGTTAGCTTCATTAAAAATCCACCTGAAAGGCAGGTGGATTTTTATTTTAAATTAAACAAAAACGATCAATAAACCCTAACATTTATTACATGATAATCCCCCCAGCCTCCATCATTTTGATTAAATGCACGGCAAACCAGCTGATAATCACCTGCTGTATAAAATGCTATATCCAATACGGCAGAAGAAGTGCCATATAAATTGTTATTCAACTGAGGGTTGAGTATCCACTGATAGCTTGTTGGATAAGGTAATTGAGGATGTGTATTCGCCCAATATGTAGCGTATTGACCATTTGGAGTATTTGTTGGACCTGTGATAGACGTTATTACAGGTAAATGCCTATTTCCAATACCTACAGCGTGCCATGCATTTGTAACAGCAATTACTTCAAATGACATAGAACCAAATAAATACTGTGCGGCTTGAATTGAGGCATTTCTTGCTGCACTGAAATTTGAAGATGAATATAAAATTTGTAATGTTCTGTATATTATACGTTCAGCTCTATTGAATCCAAGAGCAGGCACATTAAATAAAATACCTTCATTGTTACCGTTTCCGCCTGCGCAAAGTAGATAAAACCAATGACTTAAAACGGTAGAGTTAGCATGTTGGGAGCTGTTAGAAAAATCCCAATATTGTCCTTGATATTTAGTCGGATGATTGTTGACTTTCGGAGTTTGCATATTACGCAAACAACTATTTGGGCTACGAACTATTTCACTGCCCGCAAGCCATATTGGTTTGGCAGGGTAAGCCCAATTTTCTACACAGGCTCCCATATATCGCAAAACCCTTCAGCTAACGCTGCTGATTCAGTATTCCCAGCAGCAAGACCTGCAGTGAAAAAAATATTCCATGACCCATTTCATGTGCAACCATATCCAAAGCTGTAAACGGATTACGAGTTGTTCCATCCCCATCTCCATAAGTGATTTCCTTATTATTATCCCACCATCCTGCATTATTCCAACCAATGCCATAATGCACAAAATTCTTGATCATTAATCCTGCATTATCCAAACTATTCCTGTTATGTACAGTATGCCAATAATCCAGGACTTTTTCTGCTCTCCAATGAGCATCCAAGGCAGCTCTACTTTGAGAAAAGGCAGCCCAACTTCCTGCAGCCCAAGTAGGACTTGTATTTGAGAATTCTATCGCACCGTTTGTATTCCAAGCGTTTTGACAGTTCTTTGTATGAATAATTGCAGTATTTCCCGGTGTTGTATTTCTACTCTCAAATAATCGATACCCTCCTGAATACGAATCGCAAGTGAACTTTTGTATTCCGCTATACAAAGTTTCTGCTTGACCGGTTGTATTGAAACTCCAGACCAATGGAATATCACGGATTATTTCACCATTGATGGCATCTACAAAAACTTTTTGTTCATTATGAGGCTGTAGGGATACAATAATAAATTTCCAAGACAATCTAAAAATATTATTTTTTCCAATATTACCTTTTGCAATAATTAATTCGCCTTTTGGATAATAAATATCCTGATAATCTCCATTCATTGCTTCAATGCGACCATCTTTCCCGTGTAGCAGATATTCGGCATTATCCACCTCAATTCCTTTGTAATACTGTTGGTACCTCTTAACAGTCAATCCCATTTCATCTGTCGTGTTTTTTTTAAGCGAAATTCGTCGTCTTCTTTTGTTTCAAGCATGGATTTTAGGAAAACTAAATCATTTTCCATTTTCCTGTCAGAGTTCTCATTAGCATTACAACTTGCAAACTCTATCCTCCCTGTTTCTCCTCTCTGAATAAATCTAATGTCTTCTTTCAGAGCTTTTTGTTTTAAGTATTTATTTTAGAATTTATACCCCAAAGTTAAAGCCAACCGCGTCGTATTGAGGGTTACTGTGGCCGGTTCGGATTTTACAGGTGTGATATGGTATTCGGGATAATTCCAATTCATATTGGAGAAAGGATATAGTTTTTCGTTTTGCGTGCGGTAGACAAAGGCCATATCCATATAAAAATTCGGGGTGAAACGAAATCCCATACCTGCTGTATAGTAACTTGTACAATCAGACGTTGTGAAGTGAGGTATTGTACCGGCAGTATAGACCTCTACCGTATTATTCATCAATTGACTTTTCATCGGGGTTTGCTGCCACACATAACCGGCACGGATTGCAAATTGGGGAGTGATTTTGATTTCGGCTCCGGCTTTTAAAGTTTGAGCCATTTTGAAAT
>JAIRJR010000014.1 GCA_031260575.1 Tannerella sp. | reverse complement strand
GTGGCTAACAATAATAATTTCACTTTCGCAGTAATAGACAAGGCTGACCTTGAAAATGGTGTCGAAATTGATTTAGTTATCGGCGCGAAGTATCAAAAAGTAGGAATAGCATTAGTAATCTTGAATGCTGAAGGGAAAATTGAAATTGCTGGCATTAAAGGCATTAACGACAAAAGTGTATCGACTCAAAACTTTGGCATGTTAGCCTATGATCAAGAAATTGCTTATGGCACTAATCTAAACCCTCTTCTCAAGCATGACAACAAATTTGCTGTATGCCCGGAAGGTGATACCATTTATCTCTATATCCATTTTGATAATTTGCAATTTTTTCTCAATAAATAAGAAAATTGCTTGTAATTGAAAAAGGGGTTGTTCCAATTGGGACAACCCTTTGTTTTTAAAAAGTCTGCTTCAACAAAACTTCAATCGTTGCGGTATCGTATCCGAGTGCAAGGGCTTTGCGGAAATCAATTGCGGCAGACTCCTTTTCAAATTGAGACAATTTGATCCGTCCACGCAAGACAAACATTTCGGCCGAAGGAGTGGGCGTTTCGGCAAATACCTTGTTCAGATCGGTCATGGCGCGTCCTCTCCGATTGGTCAGAAAAAATAATTCGGCACGCTCCTCGTAAAGCCGTAAATAGTTGGGATTCTTGCCAATCAGGTAATTGAGAATCTCTTCGCTTTCTATATAATTTTGCTTTACTTTTTCCAAGATGGCAAATCCCAACCGTCCTTTTACGGTTTCGCTATTGATTTCCATCAACTGTTCGAAATCAATTTCGGCAAGGAGTAGATTTTCGGATCGGATATGCAGTAGCCCACGTTGATACAGCGCCTCTTCATGGCGCGGATTGACGGAAAGTAAGGTTTGATAGTCGCTCATTGCCAAATCCATTTCACCCATTTCGGTATACAAAGTGGCTCTGTTTTCAAGAATCAGCTCATTTTTAGGCTGTTGGTTTAAAGCCGCCGTATAAGAAAGAAGCGCTTCGTCCAAATGTCCCTGCCGGCGCTGAATGGTACCCAGATTCGTGAGCAAAGAATAGTTTAACTTGCCGGTCGGTTCCAATCGCATAGCTGACTTCAAACACTCTTCGGCAGCTGTCAAATCGTCCTGTTCTACGTAATCGTAAAACTTTTCAACCAATTCAATATAAGTTTGGGCGAATAGATTTCCGCCCTGGGAAACGAGAAATGAAACAATCAGTAAAAATAATGTTCTCATTGCTATCGCATTTTATGCTGCAAAGGTAATCATTATGGACGAAAAAACCAATGAAAGCGGTGATAGACTTAGCAAACGCAATGAATTGGAGAGGTGGATTTGCAAATTTTCAAAAATATATAGTCACTGAAACGTTACAATTCAAAAGAAAATACTAATTTTGCACCCGCTAATGCAAAATAATCATTTATTAATTCAAAAAACAGATGGCAACAAGAATCAGATTACAAAGACACGGCCACAAAAGGTATGCCTTTTTTCACGTCGTTGTCGCAGACAGCAGGGCTCCACGAGATGGAAAATTTATTGAAAGGATAGGTTCTTATAATCCGAACACCAATCCTGCTACAATAGATTTGAATTTTGATAGGGCTTTGTATTGGCTACAGGTGGGCGCTCTGCCAACGGATACGGCACGGATGGTACTCTCGCGTGAAGGTGTGTGTTTGAAGAAACATTTATTGGATGGGGTGAAGAAAGGCGCATTCGATGAAACCGCTGCCGAAGCGAAATTCGAACAATGGCTGACTAAGAAGAAAATGGCGTTACAAGACGTTAAGAACAAAGTCAGAGAAACAGACAAAACTGCTTCAAAGAAACGCTTGGAAACCGAAAAAGAAATTAATCAAGCCAAAGCCGACGCTTTATTGAAAAAGAAATCCGAGATCGCCAATCTGGCTGCGCAAAAAGTTGCTGCTGAGGCAGCTAAAGTTGCTGCCGCCGAAGCGGCCGAAGCAGCCGAGATTAGTGCGGATGTGGCGGTAACTGAATAAAAAAACTATTTGACACTGAATGCAAGTGCGTACATTCGCATTTGCTTTAATAAGGCTACCAAACCGTTGGAGCGGGTAGGGGATAGATGGTCTTTTAAGCCGATTTGTTCAATAAAATACAAATCGGCTTCCAATATTTCATGAGGTGTATGTCCTGACAATACATTGATCAGTAATGCAACAATCCCTTTCACAATCAACGCATCACTTTCGGCTTGATAAAACACTTTGCCCTCAACATATTCGGCATGCAACCAGACACGACTCTGGCAACCTGCGATCAGATTATTTTCCGATTTTAAATTTACTTCCAAAAGCGGCAGTGAATTTCCCATTTCGATGAGTAAGGCATATTTATCCATCCAGTCATCAAAAACGGCAAACTCGGTTATGATATTGTTTTGTATTTCATCAATCGACATGGGTTGGTTATTTTTTGTAAATCACTTCGAGTACTGTCTGCCCGACTGCTTTCAGCGTTTCACGATCAATCAAATCCATTTTGTCTTGTTGCGTGTGCCAATAGCTGCCAAAACCATGATCGGTTGCAGGATTCAGATTGATGATATCTATACTGGGTATATTGCGCAATTCGTTCACATATTGATGATCATCCGTTATCCGGGGATGAGATGCCTGGATAAAAAACTTCCCATACCCCAGATTCCGGGCTGTGCTCCAAACCTTTTCAACAATCGGAGCGGCATATTGTACGGAATAGCCTTCTTTATAAAATGTGGCATTTTTACTTCCCACCATATCCAATAAAATACCATACTCTGCCTTGTAATTCGGCACGTGCGGGTTTTTTGCCCAAAATTGGGAGCCGAGACAAAAAGTGTTGTAACTGTTTTCGTTCAGAAAAACAGGGGTTCCATAGTCTTCTGCATCAAAAAAGATGATATCAATCCCTTTGTCGATAGGGTTCAGGCTTATCTGCCGGGCAATTTCAAGTAACACACCCACCCCGCTTGCGCCGTCGTCCGCTCCGTCAATCGGCTTGCGGTGATTGCCGGCATCCGGGTCCTGGTCTGAATACGGACGCGAATCCCAATGTGCAAAGAGTAATACACGCTTGGTTTGTTCGGGATTAAAGGATCCAATGATATTGCTTGCCTGCAGACGGTCGCCATTGTAAGCTGTCAATACGGTTTCCTGGATGTAGATTTTGGCGCCAAACCTATCCAATTCGGAGGCAAGATATTGTGCGCAAGCTTTATGAGCCTCTGTATTGGGTACACGGGGACCAAATTGCACTTGCCGTTCAACGTAGGTATACGCGCTATCTTGATTGAATGCAGGTGTTAACCCATAACTTTCTGTTGCGGGCGCTGTCGCCACCCATTTTTCCGTTACCGTTTTTTGACCGCAACATACTAAAAATAAACAACCTGTCAGTAAATAAATCATTTTATCCATCTTATATTTCTATTTCTATATAGATTAATCAAACCCTGATTTTTGCGATTTCCGCATGACCCTCAACAAATTTCCACCCCATATTTTTCCAATGTCTTCTAAAGTAAAACCGGCATCCAATAGCCGTATCGTGATTTGAATCAACTCATTAGCCGAACGGCATCCGATCACTTCTCCGTCTCCGTCAAAATCGGAACCGATACCTACATGATCAACTCCTACCAAATCAACTACATAACAAATATGCCGGACTACATCACTTAATGATGCTTTTTCCGGTTTTTGATTGATAAATTCCTTATACAGACAGATTTGCACAACGCCGTCCGCAGCTGCCAATGCTTTGATCTGATCGTCGGTTAGATTACGACGGTGCTTGGCAATCGAAGCAACGGACGAATGAGAGGCGATAACCGGAACCCGGCTTTGTTGCAAAACATCATAAAAAGTCTTTTCAGATGCATGCGAGACGTCTATCATGATGCCCAACCGGTTCATTTCCCGAACTACTTCCTTGCCGAATGGACTCAGTCCATTCCATTCCGGAATACCGGCGGCTGAATCACAAATATCATTATTCCCATTATGGCACAATGTGATATAAGACACGCCTAAGTCTTTGAACACTTTCAGATTTGCAATTTCTTTTCCAATCGCATACCCGTTTTCTATGCCTAAAAACAAGGCTTTTTTTCCTGCTTTTTTCAATCGAAGCAAATCATCGGGGCAACGGGCAATTCCCAAACGCTGCGGGTGTAATTGTTCCTGTTTGATGACTTGTGACAACCGTTCGAGCGCATACACTGTCGCCTTTTGCGACGCATCTTTATCTCGCAATCGCTGTGGTATATAGGCAACCATGAAAACAGCATCCAAGTACCCTTCTTCCATCAAAGGGATATTGACTTTTCCGCCTTCTTTCTTTCCCAAATCAAATGTTTTGGGGAAAATCATCGGCGTATCGGTATGTGAATCAACGGTAAAAATCTGTGTGTGCAACCGTTTGGCTTCAGCAAAACGCTTTGCCCTTTGTATATGGTAACGAAACAAATCCGCCATTTCTTCGTTGCCGTTTGTTGCCATGGGTTCGGGATGCCACTGTAGGCCGAAAATCTCATATTCGGGGTGCTCCATTGCTTCGTTCAATCCGTCAGGCGATACGGCTGTCGATCGAAATTCAGGTGCTACATCTTTGACTGCCTGATGATGGAATGAATTGACGTGTATCGTATCTTTTCCTTGAAAGATCCGGCTTAATTTCGAGTTTTTGTCAATCGTTTGTACCGTATGCGTAGCGCAATCACGTGGCTCTGACTGATTGTGTAGCAACGCCTCCGCCGAAAACCGGGCGTGAATATCCTGATACAACGTACCGCCGAAAGCAACGTTAATGAGTTGGTGGCCGCGGCAGATTCCCATGATGGGCACTTGATGGTCGAAGGCGATTTTCAGTAACATCAAGTCGAACGTATCGCGATGAGTATCAATCTCCCCCAATTCGGAGATAGGCTCTTCGCCTAAATAACGGGGATCAATATCTCCGCCTCCCGACAAAATCAGGCCGTCTAACTGTTTGACGATAACGGTCAATACATTGGCATCCGGCACGACCGGAATCAGTACGGGTGCGCCGCCTGCCAGCACAACCGACTGAAAATAAGGCTCCGCAATACACGACATCCCTTCTTTCCTGTTCGCCGAAATCCCAATCACAGGACGGCGCTCAGTGGAAAGTGATGTGTATTCGTCGATCTTTTTATTTAAGTCAAGTAAGGCCGCCATATCCAATGATATTAACCCAATTATCCACAAAAAACCAAAGATATACACTCAAAAAGATAAAAAATTAATCG
>JAIRJR010000381.1 GCA_031260575.1 Tannerella sp. | reverse complement strand
GAATTTGATCCCTTTGATTTTAATGCTGATTCGGCAGTAGGGAAGTCTGCAAATAAAATTGGCGATGTCGTAACCGATTTTATACCTGTTGTGGGAAATGCGAAAAGTGCAGGTAAAGTACTCTCTAACATCTATTTGGGTTGGGCGAAATCCAGAATGGCTGACCGCTTGTTGATAGACATTGAAATACCCGTCAACAGTGCAATAAGATATGCCAAAGTGGATGTCGTGCAACTCTTAACCGATGATATTTATGCTTTACACCCAGAGGATGAATTAGTACCCCTTTTAAAGATATGTGGTATTGAAGTTCAAATTAAGACAGGAGCTTGGAACGAAAGTAGATATTGAAAAAAAATAAAATACAATGAATGTCATGAGGAACGGATATATTAACATAAACATTAAATTATAATAGAAAATAAACTATTAAATATAACAAAAATGGCAAAATATATATGCAACGTGGATTCGTCATTACGAGTGCTGCGAGGAACGAGGCAGCCGAAGCAATCCGGAAAGTATCCAAGAACAGCTCTCAACTCTCAATATAATACAATACAACTAAACTAATTAATAACTCAAAAAAAAGGCTTTATGAACAGTATTTTAAATAAAATCAGGGTATATCTGTACGATAATTTTTTGACCGAAAACCCGAACGACCTGACGGCAAGAGTGATTTCGGATTACACGCTTTATACGAACAGATAAATGTGTTTGATAAGTTTTTTAAATGTCTGCAATGTTTCAATGGCGAGTAAAGATAATATATATCAAATTAACTATGGCAAATTAATTAAAACAAAAAACATCTATGGCAAAATACGTATGCAACGGAGCAATGATATCGTGTAGCTTTTCGTTACCTGTGCCGCTGGTTCCGCCACTGGAACCGCCCAAGGAACCGCCGGGGCCGAATCCGTGTCAGGTACCATTGACGGTTATACGACCCAATATACTTGTAGACAAAAAGCCGATGGCAAACATTATGGATTTCGTTCCCATGATGAATATTCCCACATTCGGACAATGTGTGGCGCCTACTAATCCGGCGGTAGTATCGGCCGGCGGCTTCCCTGTGCCTTGTGTGCCGGCTGTCGCAGCTCCATGGACTCCACCCAAAGCCAATGTGCTGGTTGGAAAAATGCCGGCTTTACTCAACACGGCAATGTGTATATGTACCGTAGGCAGTGGTCAGATTACAATCGCATCGGCCGGGCAATCCGATACCGCAGAGGGATAACAATCTAAATTTGGAAAGAAATAATGACATCGTTAGAATATAGATTGCTTCGTTCCTCGCAATGACGATACGTGCACTCGTCATTGCGAACGGAGTGAAGCAATCCAAAAAAAACAACAATTAGCAGAACATTAAGAATATAAGAAATATGAGTCAGGAAGAAGAAAAAAAAGATGAAGGACGTATAAAAGTGTATATCACGTTCAAGGAAAAAACGGTTTTGTTTAGCGCCAATCCGTTGTACTCGCTGAAAGTAACAATGGAAAACCTGAAAAAACTGGCAAACATGTATCCCGATAAATTCTGGCATTTACCGGAGTTCGACAACAACGGGCAGCGAATCACTTACTATATCGGTAAACAGGAAAGTAAGTCTGTGTTTCTTTCTATCGCCGCTACCGGCGAAGACCGGAGTCTCGAAGACTACGGCGTAAAAGCAGGCGACAAACTGAAGATTATTCAGAAGGTGGTGGCGGGATAAGTCAATCTTGAATTATGATTAATTGATTCAAAAATTCAGTTATTCAATTATTCAGTTATTCAGTTATTCAATTATTCGGTTATTTAAAATGGAAAGTATAGATTATCATAAAGATAAAGTGAAGCCCGGGAGGGAAACGCGGTTATTCAACGAATGGAGGATGATTGACGCGGAATATGCGTTGGATGAGGCATACGGACATCTGCATGAGAGCGGAAATACAATTTCCGCTCAACGCAAGACACACGGTCATCCCTCGTTCGGCGGCATTTGTAATGCCGTCGGCGGGATAACGTACCGTATCACCAAACGCAATCCGTCCGGCCTTCCGCTCGCTTATGAAATCACTTTCCGTATCAAATCAATCACCGGTGTGAAAGAACCCGACAGACAAGGCCTTCAAAAACCCGTCTTCGGCGATAACCATATCCTCCGGATTACGATTCCGAACAACTACCCTTCGGCCGACGGTGGCTACCCTGATTTTAAGTTTGTCACTGACATCTGGCATCCGAACATCCGCTTTTTCGGTGAGTTTAAAGGGCATGTATGCCTGAACTTTAACAGCAGCGGAACATCCACTTCCTTAGCGGAATTTATCGGCAAAGTTGCCGCATATTTACGCTATGATGAATACCATGCCCTCGATGTGGAACCTTTCCCCGAAGACCCGACCGTGGCGAAATGGGTGCGCGAACAGGCGGAGCCGCAGGGATGGGTAAATCAATTGAAAATTGAAAATGAATCGAATAAATTACAGTTCAGACAAGATGAAGGCTGAAAGCCTTGTAATCAATAGCACGGGGCATCGCCCTGTGAAAATGGCCGATCGTTGCGTTTGCCAGGCTGAAAGCCTGCAATCCATACGATCACACCCTTTCAGGGCTAACGTCAATACGCATCATCAAACAACAGGGCGATGCCCTGCGCTAACGACTATGCCCCTTTCAGGGGTTGCGCAACGTGCGCAAAGAATCTGCTCCACCAGGAATGAATTGTCAATTGTCAATTGTCAATTGTCAATTCTTCGGCGTTGTCTTGTCATTGCTTTGCTGTTTACCGGCTTGCTTAGCCGAAGCATGGCGCAGGAAATACGGCTCAATGGAAAAGACAATCGCAATCGCGAGACGGTTTCCGTCAGATTGTATGACAATAACGAAGGCAACTATTTAGTCGAACTCCCCCTCACTTTTCATATCACGCAAAACAATATCCTTTTTATGTTTGTGGGCGACGATAACGGAATAAACGGTAGCAATGCGGTATGGATGTTCGACAAAACCATACCGCTCAATGACTTCCTAAAAAAGAACAAACATATCGGAACGGCCAAGACATTCAAAAAACAACTCAACCGCTTGGAATCATTTTTTGACCAATCGGAAAATATTGAAAGATATACCCGGTTCGATAATGGATTCGAACAGGTTCAGGCATCTCCAAAACCTGTTTTTTTCAAGGTGGGCGACCCGTCGAAGCCCGTGGTATTAAAATTGAAGTTTTATACTTCTTCCGAGAAAAACGACCGTTCGCAAGAACTTACGGCCGAGGCCGGAACGGTTAAGATAACAATCAACCTTTAGAAATTAAGAATTAACAGCTAAAAGTTAAAAACTAAAATAAATATTTGTATGAAGAAGATACTTTTTTTAATGATGATGGCAGCCGGATTCAGTTCCTTTGTTGCGGCACAAGACACCCTTGTGTATTATTTAACCCCTGATGTGCAGGTACAGAAAGAGGTAGTTCTAAAAAGCACAAACGAAATGTTTGATTTGAATCTGTCGATCGGCGTCAAATGGATGCAGATTGAAAACAAAGTCCATCTGGTGTTCGACCGGAAGACGGTCAGAGGGAATGATTTGTTTTTCCTCCTTTTGTATATGTCGAATCGAAGTGAATTGGCGACCAATGTAACGGATTGCAAGTCAGGAAAAAAAGTGTTGTGGAGCAAATTGAAGAGCGAAGACTCCAAATACATGGAGTATTTTATCATGTCCGACAATTTGATCGTCGATGATTTTGCAAATTGCTACCGGACATTGGCAAACAATAACGAAGAAGAATTTGTCTTTGAGATGAAAGAATTTGAAGACTTTGTCATCACGCTTCCCGGCTTTTTTGTGACGAAAACAGAAAAAAGACCGTGGTATTCCTTTTCGAAACGCGACAAAAAAGTACAATTTAAAACCCGCCCATTTGAATTACACATTCAATTCGAACGCAAACCGGTGGTCGATATATGCGCCATGGCCGAAAAAGTAGTCCCTTATATTGCAGCCGCTAAGAAAATCCTTGATGAGGAATCTGTTGAATTGTTGGAGGCACAAAAGAAGAAGAGTTGTATCTTCTTCAATTTGCTCAAAGACAAAATGCGCCGAACGTTTGTCGAACTGAACGACCGATGCGAACGATACACCAATTGCAACGAGATTGCAGCAGCCATCAAAGTATATAACGACGCTTTTGAAACTATTTTTAAAGAGGAATGTGTGGCAGCAGCGCCTGTACGAAGCGGATGTACGTTGAGCGAAAACGAACTGACATCGTTCAACAACAGGCTCAGGAACCTGCAAATGAAAATCAATGTAAAGAAAAGAAATAACGCAAGCGCCGACGATGAGCAGAAAGAGTACAGGACAATCAAAACAGCCATTCTGCCAAGGATAACCCCCGAATGTCGCCGAAGCTACAAATCAGCCATCGACGCTTTGGAAAGTTATTGCGTAGCAATTGAAGGATTACTTTAATCAATTACGAATTAAAAATTAAGAATTAAGAGAAAAATGGTATTGTTGATTAATAGAGATTGCTTCGTTCCTCGCAATGACGAGTCGCTGTTCGGCGGCAATTGTATTGCCGTCGAAGAACACAGCCGAATTTCAAATTCGACAAACAGGAAGAGCGGCAATGCAATTACCGCTCAACAGTGCGTCATTGCGAACGAAGTAAACTCTGTGTTACTCTGTGGTAAGGATTTTAAACACGGAGTTGCACGGAGTGTATTTCACGGAGTAATATGGAGTTTAATAATCTTATTCCTGCTTTGTTCTCTTGATGTTGCAGCGCAAACGACTGTATTTTCGAAAAAAGAAACATTATACAGCACAAAGAATGGCAGCCCCATCGGCGACCTGTTATTAAGTATCGAACCCAAAAGCGTCAATGCAAACAACAACGAATGGGTATTAATCATTGGCGACAGAGGGAACAACTTTTTTGAGTCGCGCAACGAAAGGACCTTGTGGATTTTCAATAAAAAAGTGAAAGCAACCGACTTTCGAAGAGATATGCGAAGCAGGGACTATCCGGTTGAAATCAAAGACCTCAGCGATTTTATGCCTTTCTGCGAAAACGGGATTCGTTTCGACCTTAAAGATTGGGAAGAATTAAGAAAACAAACCCAGGTGTCGTTTTTCATCAATGCCTCGCCCGGACAAAAAGTAACCCTGCGCCTCGTATTCTATGCCTCATCACAGGACAGCAGACGGCGAACCACCATCGACGACGAAGCCAAAGTAAGGATTGACTTTGAAAT
>JAIRJR010000345.1 GCA_031260575.1 Tannerella sp. | reverse complement strand
ATGCCTCGTTGATCGAACGAAAACATACGGTCGGCCAACTCACCTTTCTCAGCTAAAGCCAAGTTTAAACAACACAAGTAAAGGTAATTCTTGATTTCTCCGGTACTTTTCTCCTTGATTTGATCCCATTGCCCGGTCTGTATATAATAATCCAACTCCTTGTAAAAGTCCGAACTGCGATTGGCAAACTTACTCATTCCAAACCAAAAGACGACTCCAAGCAAGCAAAGCTGTATAAACATTTCCAAAAATTTCAATCCGTTTCCGACATTTTTTCTGTGACGCATTAATCGACATAAAATCAAAATGATTGGTAGAAATATCCATGAAAAATAGATCGCGATGCCGGGACGAAGCCGGTAAGTAAAATAACCGTCAGGAATAAGTATTAAGCGATAATCACCTACCCAAGATAAATATACGCTGCAGATAGTCAGACTCGTAACCACTAAAAGGGGTAGAATAAACCAATAAGCGCGTATAAATCGATTCATTATTTCCCATAAAAAGACACAAACCACAAATAATACAGATACTGCCCCGGCCCACCAAAACAACAAAATGCCAAAAAGTGTGACATACAAAACACGAATCGTCAAGTGTGAGATATAAAAATAACCGTACATGACCAATAACATCAACACATATGCCATTGTTCCCCGGTAATAATAATTGATGTCAAAATGAAGGTAAAGCAATAAGATAATGGGCAGAAGACTCAATAAAAACAAATTAGCTGTTGGAGCCATTCGCTTGATGATTCCTGCAGTCAAAATTCCGATCAATACAAACAGAGCGCTCATAATCAGCGCCCCACAATAAGGATGAATGAAAAACTGGATGAAAAATTCGGTTATATACCTAACCAACCCTGCCGGTTCCATCACAATAGCCGACCAATATGTTCGATCCCAAAGGAACAACTGTTCCTGTTCGATATAATAAAAATGGAATCCTAAGTTTGTTTGCAAATATAAAAACAACGCCCAAAAGACACAAAACCAAAAAATAACCGGAGTGTTCAGTTTTGAAAACAAAGTCCGGTACCATTTTTGTTCACCTTTCCTGAATAAGGCTTCATAGTCGCTATGTGCCGACTTCTGGGTTTTTACTTTTTCAAAATTCCTCATCCTTTTTTAATGTTCAACAAAGAAAAGCATTTTTTTTGAGAATGAAAAACCTGATGTAAAAAAAACAACGGTTCCAATCAGAAACAGTTTTGTATCACTGTTCCATTATTGTCTTTAATGGCTGAAACATTGGTAATTACCACCTTCTTCACGCCGGCATCAATCGCTCTGAAAGCATTATCTAATTTGGGTATCATTCCTCCGGTTATCACACCCTGTTCCTTATATTGCAAAAATAAATCATGGTCGATTGCCGGAATCACACTTTCATCATCTTTTTCATCTCTTAAAACTCCGCTTTTCTCAAAACAATATACCAGTGTTACTTCAAATAGTTTAGCCAACGCCATCGCCGTTTCAGCAGCAATCGTATCTGCATTGGTGTTCAGCAGATTTCCCTGTTTATCGTGTGTCAATGGAGCCAATACGGGAACAATATCCTGTAATAGGAGCAAAGCCAATTGTCGCGCATCCACTTCTTCCACATCACCGGCAAAACCATAATCGATTTCCCGAACCGGACGTTTCACCGAACGAATCAAATTCAAATCTGCACCGGTAAGACCCACGGCATTGATACCCAACGCTTGTAGACGAGCTACGATCATCTTATTCACCCATCCCCCATAAACCATTGTGACCACTTTCAGCATTTCGACATCCGTAATCCGCCTTCCATCGATCATGCGATTCTCGATTCCCAATTGAGTAGCTACCTTCGTTGCGAGTCGCCCTCCGCCATGTACTAAAATTTTATTTCCCTCAATCTGTGAAAAATCCACCAACAATTGTTGAAGCGTATCTTCCTCCTCAACAATTTTCCCTCCCACTTTTATCAATGTTAACCTTTCCATTTCAGATATTAACCACTATTCACCATTCGCTATAAGAGTGCTTTTTCGATATCCATTTGAAGTGTTTCGACACCGGGAAAACCGAGATGTCCGGAGATTTGTTTCCCTTGCCGGTCGTAAACCATATATGTAGGAATACCGGATATATTGAACGTATTGATCCAATAGCGCCATTGTTCTTCGCTTACGCGGTAATGCTCGCCGGATATGGTTGGGTAAGTCTCAGTAAAGTCAGCAAGGGGAGATGTTTCGCCTGTGAGATACAGGAAGACGACATTTTTCCCTTTCATTTCTTCCTTCATGGGCAAGATAGACTGCATAGCGACCATACACGGTTGACACCAGGTCGCCCAAAAATCAACCAATACTACCTTTCCTTTATATTTGGCAATGATGGCTTCGAACATTTTTTCCTGCGAAGCTTGCGGAGGTTCATTTAAAACACTTTCTTTCCGGTTGCAACTAACTAAACCCATTATACAAAGGGCCAACAACATTATTTTTTTCATTTTATTTCAATTTATGCGTGAATATACTATGCCATTATCAGTACAAAAGTACAAAAATCCCTCTCAACTTTACAACTTTTCGGGAATTTATTAACGATGGTTTATCTAACTGATCTTTACATCATTGAAAATAACCATGTTAGAATAATTTCTTCCAAATATTTAGCATAACACTTTATCCATTTCACGCGATTTGTAATTCGAATTAGCAAAACGCTCAAATTAAATACGCTGCCCTGTAGAGCGTCAACTTCAATCCATTCATTCCAACGCTTTTTTTGCACTTGATAATGACAGATTGTCATACATTTAATATCCTGATTTACAAATAATAAGAAAATTTATTTGCAAAATCAAATCGCATGTATTACTTTTGCAACACCAAAAAATGCGGCAGTAGCTCAGTCGGTAGAGCATCAGCTTCCCAAGCTGAGGGTCGCGAGTTCGAACCTCGTTTGCCGCTCAATCTATTAATCAGGCACTTACAAAATTTGTAGGTGCTTTTTTATTCCTAAACTTCGTTGTGTTGCTATTCGAACCGGATTGTTCTTGCCGGATTAATCTTTGATATCAGGTATGTAGGTGCAAGCATCATCAATAAAGATATGGTCAATGCGCCTGTATTAATTAATAACCAGTTGGTAAAGTTCAGATCAATTGGGACGGCATCAAGATAGTAGTCGGATGCATTCAGTTTAAATATACGGAAATGGTACTGTATCAGACAAATGACTAATCCAATCCCATTTCCCCATATCATTCCTTTCCCGATCAAAAAAAAGGAAATATAAAGAAAGACGGAACGAATGCTACGGTTTCTTTGACCCAACGCTTTTAAAATACCAATCATATTTGTTCGCTCCAAAATGATAATCAATAATCCCGAAATCATGGTAAATCCCGAAACTGCCATCATCAAAACAAGAATTATCACCACATTGATATCCAATAATCCCAACCAGTTAAATATCATTGGATTTAACTCCTTGATTGAACGTGCGTAAAATGTATTACCTGCTCTGTCTCGTTTTTCAATCATGTGAAAATAGAATTGATCGGCTATTTCATCCAATTGATTATGATCGACGATAAATAACTCCAATCCGCTTACGGCATCGTCTTCCCAGTTATTAAGACGTCGTACCTGTTTGATATCGGTATAAATAAAAATTTTGTCATATTCCAAAAAACCTGTTTCATAAATACCGCGAATGGTGAATTGGCGCGCCCGTATCTGATTCGATTCATAGTCTTGAATGAAATAAGCCGAAAATTTATCTTCGCATTTTAATCCAAATAAATTAGCTAAATATCGTGAAATGATTACATCCGTTGTCGTTTTTTCAGGGACAACTGTTATCACTTCACCTTCTTTCAATTGTTTACGGAAAAATGTCCAGTCAAAATTCTCGTCAATACCCTTTAATACAATACCTTGCGAATCATTCTCGGTTTTTAGCAGTCCCGGAATGGTGGCAAACCGTTCGACATGCTTGATCCCGGGGAAAAATCGTATTTCGTCGAATAGGGTATCACTGACAAAAATAGGCTTTGTGGCATACGATGTATTGTTGTCGAAATTGGTAATCTGAATATGTGCACCAAAGCCTATTACCTTGTTTCGCACTTCCTTTTTAAAGCCGGCAATAATTGCGACAGATAATAACATGGTAGCAAGCCCTAAAGTAATCCCAATAATCGCAATGCGAACAGCCGGAGGCGTTGCCTGACGGTCGCCTGCTGTCTTGCTGAAGTGTACTTTTCGTGCAATAAACAGTTCGAAATTCATTTGAACCAGATGATAAAAACTTCACAAAAGTAATGTTTATCCGTTAAATAACGATTTATTCTTCTTCAAATTATTCTAACGGTTACAAAAGATTGAGTCAGTTCAACCCAAAAGCAATTATAAAAGGTTCAAAGTTCAGTTTTTTCAAACTTTGAACCTTGAACCTTAATACAAAAACCGGAAACAAGAAATTTGAATCCCGTTTCTTTATTTCGATGCTTGTTCGATAGATACTGCTACTGCAACAGTCGCACCTACCATCGGGTTATTACCCATACCGAGGAATCCCATCATTTCGACATGCGCCGGTACAGATGAAGAACCGGCAAATTGTGCATCGCCGTGCATACGACCCATCGTATCGGTCATACCATATGAGGCAGGACCGGCAGCCATATTATCCGGATGGAGCGTACGACCTGTTCCGCCACCGGAAGCAACCGAGAAATATTTTTTACCGTTTTCCATACATTCTTTTTTGTAGGTTCCTGCTACGGGATGTTGGAAACGAGTCGGATTAGTTGAATTGCCTGTAATCGAAACATCAACACCTTCCGCACGCATTACGGCTACGCCTTCACGCACATCATCAACTCCAAAGCATTTTACTTTCGAACGTAATCCTTCGGAATATGGAGTTGTTTTAACGACATGTAAGTCGCCTGTACCATAGTCGAACTCAGTTTGTACGTATGTAAATCCATTAATACGTGAAATAATCATAGCGGCATCTTTCCCGAGTCCGTTCAGGATAACA
>JAIRJR010000325.1 GCA_031260575.1 Tannerella sp. | reverse complement strand
TCAAAGACCATAACTATGCGCGCAGTCGTTTCTTGCGGGGCGGGATGGTTGATGAGAGTAAGCTGGCGCCTATTGAAGCGACTGCCAAAGAGATTGATGCTGCCGCCATCGAACTGCCTTACATCCATCCCGAAGTCAAGGTCGTTCATACGCTTAATAAATTTATCTCTTTCGACCAATTCCAACAATCGGTTTATACCTTGCATCCTCCTTTGATTATTGTCGGTTCGGCCGGAAGCGGCAAAACAGCGCTTGTGCTTGAGAAACTCAAGGAACTGCCCGGAAATGTGGCTTTCCTTTCTCTGTCGAAGTATCTGGTTGACAATGCTTCCAATCTTTACTATTCCTACGGATACGACAATGAACGTCAGGAAGCCGACTTTCTCGCTTTCCGCGATTACCTTGCCTTATGGCAGAAACCCGACGGGCGGGAGGTCGATTTTAAACTCTTCGAACGATGGTTTACCCGTCACCGGCAAATCGTAAAAATCAATGAGCCTTACCGCGTCTTTGAAGAATTTAAGGGGGTGATCACCGGTTCGCCTGTTCATACCCCTTGGTTGTCATACGAAGAATACATGGGGTTAGGCGTCAAACAATCCATCTTTTCCTTGCCGGAAAGGGAGCGTCTCTATCCCATTTTCAGCAAATATTTGGAGTGGATGGCTGAAGAAAATCTGTACGACAGTAATATTCTTTGCTTCGACTATCTGCAAAAAGTGAAACCTTGTTATGATTATGTGATGATTGACGAGGTGCAGGACATGACCAATATCCAGTTGAAATGCGCCCTTTCTTCATTGAAAAATTCTTCCGACTTTATCCTGACCGGCGACAGTAATCAGATTGTACACCCCAATTTCTTTTCGTGGAGCAAAATCAAAACTTATTTCTATCATTCCGGCGATAATAAAGACAAGGATAATCCGCTAAAGATCCTGCGCACGAACTACCGTAACAGCTTAAATGTGGTTGAATTGAGCAACAACCTGCTCAAAATCAAAAATGCCCGTTTCGGTTCCATCGACCGCGAGAGCAATTACTTAGTTGACACTGTGAGTAAAGACAAAGGCGAAGTATTGCTTTACGGCAACGACGACAAAAAGAAACAGGAATTAAATCGCCGAACACAAAACAGCGCCAAGTTTGCGGTTATCGTTCCCACGAATGCTCATAAGTTGCAAGCCGTTCGTTTTTTTAAAACACCTTTGATATTCAGCATCCACGAAGCCAAGGGATTGGAATATGAAAATGTGATTCTTGCCGACTTCATTTCATCCAACGAGGCGGAATTTCGCGAAATCACCTCCGGCGTAAGCGCCAATGACCTGACACAAGAAGCATTACGTTATAACCGCACTTCGGATAAACACGATAAAGATGCCGAAGTCTATAAGTTTTACATCAATTCGCTCTATGTAGCGATCACCCGTGCCATCAAAAACGTGTATATTTTTGAAAAGTTGGCCGACCATCCGATGCTCAAACTTTTGCAAATGCAAGAGAACAAAGCAAATATATCGGTTAGCGAAGCTAAGTCGACGACCGAAGAATGGCTGGACGAAGCCCGCCGGTTGGAAGAGCAGGGAAAATACGAGCAAGCCGAGCAAATACGGGCCAAATACCTGGGTTATGATTACCTTAGCCCTGAACAGTTGGAGATCGTTCTCGAACGGGCATTGGACGCTACTTTGAAAGAATCGGAAGTAAAGAAAGAACGCAAACAATTGTTTCAATACGCGATTCACCACCACCGTTACGACTGGGTGGAATCCTTGTCGCGACTGCAATTCCAGCGCGCCATCCTGTATATGAAAGAACTTCGCGCCGACCGCAAAGAGTATGATAAAAACCTGCGGCTGGGGAACAAAATGAGATTGCAATCCATTATTCAAAAATATGGCGTAGACTTCACAAACGAAGAAAATGCAACCGGTCTGATGATTGCCTTGAAATATGGACAGTCTGAAATCGTAGGTGTTTTGCTAAAACAAGGAGCGTCAGTCTCTTTGGAAGACAATACCCACCGCATCGCATTGGATTATTTATTTGACAGCTACCTGAAAAATAAAAACAGTAAGCAAAAGCAAACCGGACTTGCCGACGAACGAACACTCATTAACTGTTGGGAAAAAGTAAGACCGCAGAACTTAGTCTACGAATACGCTAAGCGGCAATTTCATGTGGGTTCGCGCAGTATGCTGTATTTTCTGATTATCCTGATGCGGAACATGAAAAATCCCAAATATACATTAAACAGCAAAGATGAAAAGATGCATGGATTAACTGTCGTAAATATGGATGTCTTAGTTCATTACGCCGCGATGATTCCGGACGAAATACTACCCCCTTACCGCAAGCAGCGGCAATATATCAACAGCATCATGGCGTTGAACGAAGTGATGAAAGATTCGCCTTATGGTAAAAGCGCTTTTATTCGCGTTAAGCGGGGATATTATTTATTGAATCAGGAGATCACGGGCGTGGTGTGAATTGGAAAACGGACAGTGCCGAACAAGGGGGAGTTCTTTTTTTATTCCGTATTCGATTTGATTTTGTTAACGACGTGGGTAAGGTCGCGGCTGACGGTTTCCAGATTTTTGATTATTTGTTCAAAATCTGATATTAATTCCATTGGAGCATAGATAACCATATCTTCAGAAAATGCTTGCAGGCGGTTCTCTTTTTCTTTTTCCATTCTTTTCAGTCGATTGAAACAGCAAAGGTGTGGTGAAAAAAAAAAAAACAATACCCCCAATTGGGGGTTTTTATGATTTTTATGAAAAAAAATGTATTTTTGTAGCGAAAAGCAACATTTTATGGATAAAATCATTTGTCTCTTTTTCATCATAAATTTATCCTGTTTCTTCGGGATACTCCCGGTCGGAGCGTATGATCAAAAATGCGATTCCATTCTTGCTTTGCCTGCCAATCAGCAACATATTGATCTTCTACTCGAAGAAACCATCTATAAAAAGGAGTTAAAACCCTATACATTGAAGGGGTTGGAACTGTCTGAGCAATTGAATTATCCGGAAGGTATCATGCACGCACTCGACCAGCTCGGTGTGATGGAACGCAATGATTCGCGTTATGCCGAAGCCTTAGATTACCATTCCAGATGCCTTGAGCTTGCCGAATCACACCGTGCCACCTATTGGTTGATGCGGTCGTATATTAATTTATCTGTAGTATACAGGCGAATCAACGAATACGAAAAAGCGCTACAATTCTGCCTGAAATCTTTTCCGCTCGCTGAAGAATTGAAAAATGAAAAAGAAATCGCCTCATGTTTGGGAAATATCGGTTCAATCTACTTTTCATTGAACAAACTTGATGAAGCTATGGTATATTTCCGTAAATCCTTAGAAAAAGCAATCGAACAAAATAATTATCAGGGATTAGCCATATCATATGGGTCGATAGGGCGAGTGTACGAATTCAGAAACATGCTGGATTCCGCCCAATATTGCTATGAACGAAATTTGTTTTACAGTATGCAATGGAATGACGACAACGGTATAGCAATTAGTATCAACTCGATGGGTAACGTGGCCAAAAAGAAAGGCGATTGGAAAACGGCGCTGGATTATTACCGGAAAGCATTGGAAATGTGTATAAAAATTGGTGATCGCAATTATATCGCGCTCAATTATGGGAATCTGGGTGAAGTGTATTTGTTGCTGGACGATACGGAAAATGCAGAAAAAAACTACCTGTTGTCGCTCCAAACAGCACAGGATGCCGGAATCAAAAAAACCAGGGCAATTTCCTTCGGCGGGTTATCTAAAATATATGAACGCCAAAACCGCCATGCAGAAGCTTTGTTTGCAGCACGTCAACAGATCGTATTGGAAGACAGTGTATTAAATGAAGAGAACATTCGCCGCATTGAATCTTTGAAAATTTCGTTTGAGGTAGAACAAAAAGAGCAAACCATCGCCACGCTGCAGGCAATGAACCAAGTCGAACATCTTAAGAACAGACAAAAACTGATCGCCTTACTTGTCTGTGCCGTATTGCTGATTGGATTATCCTTGTTTATTACCATGTTTGCAAGAAACAGCAAGCAGAAACGCATGATTACCGAACAACGTGTACGGCAACTCGAACAGGAAAAGATACTTGTCGCCACACAAGCTGTACTCGATGGCGAAACACGTGAACGCACCCGGCTTGCCCGCGATTTGCATGACGGGCTGGGTAGTATACTGACAGGTGCAAAAATGAGTTTGTTGGAAATGAAAGAAGGCACAAAGTTGAATTATTCCGAAGTCGAGAGTTTGGAAAAGACATTGAGCTTGTTAGACAGGTCGGTACAGGAAATGCGACGGGTGGCTCATCATCTGATGCCCGATTCACTTGCACGTTTCGGACTGAAACAAGCTGTAAACGACTTTTGTAATCATAATTCGATCGTCTCATTTGCCTGGTATGGCGAAGAATCGCGACTTGACCCCAAGTTAGAGATGATGATCTATTGCTGTATTCACGAATTGGTAAATAATGCACTGAAACATGCACGCGCCAATCAGATCCTGGTACAAATCTTCCGCGAACCCGACCGGATAGCCTTCACTGTGCAGGACGATGGATGCGGATTCGACATATCAACTGCAACCACCGGCATGGGTTTACAAAATATCTACGCTCGCGTTGCATCGTTTAATGGTATACTTAA
>JAIRJR010000303.1 GCA_031260575.1 Tannerella sp. | reverse complement strand
AAGCAACAAACCGGTGCGGAAAAGGTAGTTCGTCATGAATGCCTTTCAGGAAATTTGCCGTTTTGCGCAGATTATCCACGGCAGGTTGTGTACGTTCCAATGCAAAAGGAACGAGGGTTTGTTTTTGCGTTTTCAGTCGCGGCAGCCAGAATGAATCGTTCAATGACACTTCATTAAAAGGAATGGGTATCAGTGTTTCACCACTTATCTTGGGATTGGTGTTGGTGCAAGTACAAAAAATCGCAACAAGAAAAACCCCAATAAATAAAAATCTTTTATGCATATTTTATAATTAATGATTTAAGAAATTCCCCTTGAAGGGGGCATGGGGATGTATTCTTCTACTCACCTCACCATTGGAAACTGCGACACCCTCAATGTCGTACATCCATAGGGTATCAAGGTGATTTCCTCTTCAGGCATACTGCGTGTATTTTCTGTGTAAATTATGGAGTAAGGCTGGGGGCCGGCCATTTCGTTATACAGTTTCCAGTGGGGTATCTCTTTGGCATTCACTTTGATTTGTATCGGAGCGTTATCTATATTCCAAAAATAAATCGCTTTCTGTTTTTCAGGATCGATAGATACTTTAAATTGATCATCTGTTTGGGTTTGATTCCGGGTACGCGCCGGATTGACGATGCCGAAATTCCATTTATCGGGCGAGGTCACCTCATAATAAGTCTTTCCGTAGCTAAAGACCTCCGATTCGGGAAATTCCTTTTCTTTCCACTCTTCCCGCATCTGAAGCCCAAAAACCAACGGGCCGCGCTCGACCGAAATCGAATTTTCATGCCAGCGGTTGGTGAAGACATGCATAGGCATGGTCAACTCTACATTGTCGCCGCTTCTCCATGTCCGGCGGAGAACGGCCATTCTGCCTCCTTCTATTTTTTGCTCGACAACTCCGTTGACAGCGATTGTGGCTTCTTTACACCATCCGGGGATTCGCAAATGGAACGGGAAAGCTACTTCTGTGATCTTTCGATCTTCAATTCTCACCGTAAAGCGTATTTTATCGTCCATGGGATAATGGGTATCTTCAGTTATTTTGACCGTTGTGCCTTTGTCGACTTTGGCTGTCACCTCCGATGGCGAGTAGATAAGCGCTGCCAAGCCATTATCGGGTGTGGCATACCATAAGTTTTGTGTAAACTTCGGCCAACCCTGGTGCATATTGGAAAGGCAGCAGGGATAACCTGTTAACAATCCGTAGCAGAGGTCGGTTCCGCCATGGTTGACGTCGAAGTTGCGATCGTGCCGCGTGTTCATCACCTGATTGGCTTGTTGGAAGTATTGTTTATACATAAAGTCATCGGTCACCTGTGTCGGTAGCGCGTTGAATGTGATTTTCTCCAAATGGTCGACCATCGATAAGTCGCCTGTTATTTCGATCATTTTTTCGAGCGAGAACATCAGTTCCACCACCGAGCAAAGTTCCACGCCCTGTGTCGGATTATTTCCGTGTAATGCTTCGTCGCCTCCATACATGCCTTGCGCCTGTCCATTGTATTTACGTATATCTGCAAAACCTTTCTTCACCGCGTCGATATATTTTTGTTCCGTATGATGTTGGTAGTAAATTACCGGCAGTTTGATGCCCTGCGCTAAATTGACGCAATGAATCGTTCCCTGCCGGCTGAGGTCGTCGCGGTTGAGCATCATATCCGTAAAATCTATACCTTGTTTATAAAGCAAGTCGCCTAATTCGAGCAGGAATGGATCGCCGGTGATGTTGAAAAGCCAATAGACAGCCTGAAGGTTGTCGCACACACGGTATTCAGCCCAGAATGTACGGAAGCCTAACGGTTGTTCAGGCAGCATTTTCAATTGATATCTGAAATAGTTGGTCATAAGCGTCAATACGCGTTTGTCGCCTGTTGCAGAATGGTATTGTTGCAATATTTTGAGCATCACCATTCGAGGCCACCAGTCATCGCAATTATTGCGTTGAAGTCCCGGCTCGGAGGGATAGTTTTGAGCCGGCCCGAAGTAACCATCGGCGCGTTGACTGTTCAATGCCCATTCGATCCAGGGTTTCACTTTGTCTTTCAACGTCTTGTCGTCAAGAATATAAGCTAACGGCAATAAACCGTCAATCCAATAGGGGCCGCGTTCCCATTGGTCGCCGTCACCTCCCAACCAACCGTTACGGGCGCCTACCACTTGGGGATATAACACATCTAATTGCCCTGTTGCGCCACTTTTCTGACGTTCGAGCATTTCCAACAGCCAGCCTTTGGCCTTGATTGAGCCTAAAGGCAATTCCATATAAGGTTTGCGAACTAACGGAAAACGGTTGTTCGGATAATTGGGATTGTCGTTACCGAACGTGGCGCTTACAGAAAGGGTCAGCGCGAGCAATACTAAAAATAATAGTCTGAGTTTCATCTGTTAATCATTTTATATGTGGTTGAAACCTATTCATTTTGCTTGATGAATTATGATTTATCTGCAAATATAATTATTCTTGATAAAAATCAAGGTTCTTTTCCATGGTTTTTTATTTTGCCGACAAAAGCAAAGCGCTCTGTTGGGGCTTTTCCGGAAGAAAAAAACAATCGTCAAACACTTTTTTTAAGAAAATTGCTTGTGGGTAAGAAAATAAGTCGTATCTTTGCATCCCGAAAATGAAAAGTATATGATAAAATATAATATAACATCTTAGAAAATGCCTACAATTCAACAGTTAGTAAGAAAAGGGAGGGAATCATTGGTGGTGAAAGGGAAATCGCCGGCATTGGATTCGTGCCCTCAGCGACGTGGTGTATGTGTACGTGTGTATACCACTACGCCCAAAAAACCGAACTCTGCAATGCGAAAGGTAGCGCGTGTCCGTTTGACGAACCATAAAGAGGTGAACTCTTATATTCCGGGCGAGGGGCATAATTTGCAGGAACATTCCATTGTAATGGTACGCGGAGGTCGTGTGAAAGACCTTCCCGGTGTGCGTTACCATATTGTACGTGGCACTTTGGATACAGCCGGAGTAGCAGGACGTACGCAACGACGGTCAAAATATGGAGCGAAACGTCCCAAACCGGGCGCCGTAGCTGCTGTCAAAGGTAAACCGGTTGTCAAGGGTAAAGGTAAAAAATAATGTAGAGGCGAACCGATGTGTCCGCCCACGAATAATAGAATTAATAACATAAAGTTTAGGTATTTGGAAAAGATGCAGGTTGAGTAAATGATTCGGAGGAATCGTTGAAGTATTTCGACAGACTCAAAAAAAACCGGAGACAAGTCGAACTGAAAGATCAACAACCAAAAACATGAACAAAATTTTGAAAAACAGATGAGAAAGTCAAAACCAAAAAAAAGGCAGGTATTACCTGATCCTGTCTATGGTGATGTTAGGGTTACAAAGTTTGTTAACCACTTGATGTACGATGGTAAAAAAAATATTTCGTATGACATTTTCTATTCCGCTTTGGAAAATGTGAAGGCTAAATTGCCCAATGAAGAAAAATCAGCGTTAGAGATTTGGAAATCGGCGCTCGACAATATAACCCCCCAGGTTGAAGTAAAATCGCGGCGCGTCGGAGGCGCTACATTCCAGGTTCCCACAGAAATTCGTCCGGATCGAAAAGAATCCGTTTCAATGAAAAATTTGATTTTGTATGCCCGTCGCAGGGGTGGCAAAACCATGTCGGACAAATTATGTGCGGAAATTGTGGATGCATTCAACAATCAGGGTGGCGCTTTTAAAAGGAAAGAAGATATGCACCGGATGGCGGAAGCTAACCGTGCATTTGCATACTTCCGTTTTTAGTAATTCAAAAACTCAAAAATTCAAGGATTCGAGAAATTCAATTATTCAATTATTCGTAATTCATAATTGAAAGAGAAGATAGGATGAATAAGATTGATGACATATTGCAATACACCAGGAACATCGGTATCATGGCCCATATCGATGCAGGGAAGACTACGACTTCGGAACGTATTCTTTTCTACACCGGTCTGACCCATAAGCTTGGTGAAGTACATGATGGCGCGGCTACGATGGACTGGATGGAACAGGAACAGGAGCGCGGTATTACCATTACTTCAGCTGCTACGACCGCTTTCTGGAATTATGCAAACCACAATTTTAAAATCAACTTAATCGACACCCCGGGACATGTCGACTTCACCGTCGAAGTGGAGCGGTCGCTCCGGGTTTTGGATGGCGCCGTTGCTATCTTTTGTGCTGTCGGCGGTGTAGAACCCCAATCCGAAACCGTATGGCTGCAAGCGGACAAATATAATGTACCACGCGTGTGTTACATTAATAAGATGGACAGGTCGGGAGCTAACTTTTTCGAAGTCGTGCGACAGGTCAAATATGTCTTGGGGTCGAATCCATGCCCGATTCAAATACCGCTTGGATCTGAAGAAAAGTTTCAAGGCGTTGTCGATCTGATCAAAATGAAAGCATATTATTGGCGCGACGAGACCATGGGCGCCGAATATGAGATGGGTGAAATACCGGCTGCCCTACTGGGCGAAGCAGAAGAATGGCGTGATAAGATGATCGAAAACATCGCAGAGTTTGATGAAGGGATTATGGATAAATATTTCTCCGATCCCGCTACCATTACCGATGAAGAAATCCATGCTGCGCTTCGAAAAGGCACATTAACCCGGAAAATCAATCCGGTAATTTGCGGATCATCATTTAAGAATAAAGGGGTACAGACAATGTTGGATGCTGTATGCGCTTATCTACCAAGCCCGAGCGATTCATCGAACATTACAGGCCATCATCCCGGTTATCCGGAAAAGGAAATTGTCCGTAAACCTGTTTCGGAAGAACCATTGACAGCGATTGCATTTAAAATAGCAACCGATCCTTATGTAGGGCGTCTTTGTTTCTTCCGTGTTTATTCAGGCTGCCTGAATGCCGGTACCTATATTTATAATCCGCGAACCGGAAAAAGAGAACGCATCTCGCGACTATTCCAGATGCACTCCAACAAACAAAATCCGGTCGAACAAATCGGTTGCGG
>JAIRJR010000279.1 GCA_031260575.1 Tannerella sp. | reverse complement strand
AATTTAACGGAACAGGTTTATCCGCCGCTTAAATTTACGGGAACTGTCGATATTGACTATCTCAAGAGATTTGCAGATGATATGACAAGGATCGCTGCTTCTTTAAAAACCGGAACTGTCACTCCTTCAACGCTTATAGGGAAATTACAGGCTTATCCGAAACAAAACAATCTCATGTATGTATTACGTTCCTACGGGCAACTTGTAAAAACTATTTTTATCTGTAAATATTTGTTGGATAAGTCTATGAGAAAGAGAATCAATGCTCAATTGAATAAAGGGGAGCAACTTCACGGACTCAGGGCTTATCTCTGGTTCGGAGGAGATGGTATTATCCGTAAAAAACAGGAAGAAGAACAGCAAATAACAGCCCGGAGCCTCAATTTGCTCACCAATATTATTATCGTTTGGAACACCGTTTATATTCAGGAGATTGTAAAACAGCTTCAGTCTGAATGGTTTGAAATAAATGAGACGGATTTCGAGCATATTTCTTCGGCTCCGTTCGAACATATCAACAGATTAGGTAAATATTCCTTTGATACCGATTTTACGGTGGAAGATAACGGACTACGGCCACTGAGGAAATTATCCGGTTCTTGAAAACGTTGTTTTTCGCAGATTTGCATGATCCCACCATTGCATTCGCAGCCGTAAATAATTTTTTTTGCATTTTTGACATTTTTTTTGCCGAACGCAAACATTTTTGGGGTTATTATAACGGTTCAATCCTAAAAATTATCGCCGGAAGAGATAATTCTACTTTGGAAAAGCTGTATAAATAACTTAAATATAGCATATTAAATCGAAAACGTTGTTTTCCGCAGATTTGCATGAAGAACCTCATAGAGTAATACAGTTTTATCAAGCGATAATCATGGCTACCTTATTAGAATCTTTATGGGTAAACATGCAGGTAGTAATATGACGAACCTACAAAGGTACTTCCAACAAATACTTCGCAAAGAATACGAAGCGTACCGCCAGACTGTCCGGGGCTTAGGTAGACGCTCACATCCGCTCTGTCTCCATACGGCCATAAAAACCATCCGTCGCAATCTCCATAGAATTGAGCGGACCAAGTATATGATAAACCAACAATCTGCGGAAAATTATATAAGGTAATCCCTGCATAGCCGCCGCTACCAACATACATTGTATAATCTCCGTAAACATCGGATTGATTTCTGCCAACGTAGAATGTTTGCGCACGGCAAAGCGCGGCGAAAGCATTTACCAAGCCATACCCCAATTGAGTATTCCATGTGCCGTTAGGACGAGTCTGAGTTACTGAAAAATTAGGCAGATTTTTTGAGCAAGTAGATTCTATCATATTCCGCACTTGGGATTGCCATAAATTAGGATTATATGAAAGAATAAGGGCAGCAACACCTGCAACATGAGGACAAGCCGCAGAAGTTGAGTTAAAAGCTGTATAATAAATATCTCCACCACCATTATCTATCACAAGATTATAATTACTCATCTGCGATCCACTCATCCATGTAGTATATATATCATCACCCGGCGCCATAACATCTAACTCAGAGCCATACCTTGAATTCGACCTGCGTTGACCATTCGCCGTCGTCGCTCCCACAGCGATTACATTGGACAAGTTAGCAGGGTACCGAACAAACCATTGGGTCGGGTCGTTGTTATTATTATTATGCGCACAAACAACAACAACACAGCCTCTGTTATTTCTTCCGGAATTTACAGCAGCGTTAATAGCGCTGGTCACACCATTATCAGCAGAAGACCCAAGAGAAATTGAAAGAACATCTGCGCCATTTTGCGCTGCCAAATCAATACCACGTTCAAAATGAGAGTTTATGAGACTAAGAGATGTACAAACTGTAACTGGTATAATTTTGCAATTATACGCCACACCTGCAATCCCCCTGTTATTATTAGCCACAGCCGCTGCAACACCAGCGCACTTCGTTCCGTGAGCAAAGTCATCATTACTGTTAGTAGGATTTGTCGGCGATCCGGGCGTATTGGTAGCATTCTGATCTCCATTGTATCCCGTCAACAAATTACCCACCAAATCGGGATGAGACAAATTAACCCCCGTATCAATAATTGCAATCTTTATGCTCGATGAACCGGTAGAAATCCCCCAAGCTGACTCAGCCTTTATACCATAGGTTGAAGCATTTCTAAGCGCCCATTGATTATTAAAATACGAATCAGCAGTCGCCAACGGCCAAAAGCATATTAAATTAGGTATAGCATATTCAAACAGCTCTGTTTCATGCAGTTCAAAGGCTACATCCATAGCATCTTTCTGTGGATTATGAGGAAGAATTAGAATATATCTAAATTCGTCAAACTCATTGGCTATAATTTCTTTAATTTGATAATTCTCAGCGAATTTTTGCAAAACAGGAAAATCTTCTTTTGATTTCAGACATACCCTAACCTCATTCGTATAGGAAGCACCTTCGATGTTTCTATCATCCCAGAGAACCAGCGAAGCATAAACCACATCCTCATTTGCATTCAATTGAAATAGTAATTTCTGGATATTTTCAATACTTTTATGCTGCATTTCGATATAGAACATACCGCCCATGTCTATAATTTCTTTGATTTTGTCGACATGCGTATTTTCTATCACGCTCTTAATGCCAGTTGCATCAAGTTTTTCAGAAACTACAAGTAGTTTAGTTTCAGAAACTTTCAAATACATTTTTTTTTCAAAATAATAATAAACTTTTTTCATAACAATTCATTTAATTAGTAAATATTTAACAAACACAACTCATTCAATGTTTTACAATGATTTTATGGGTTTCAGAGGTTGCTGAAGTACCATCGCTGATATGCAGAAAATAAATTCCGTTCGGAAGAGCAGAAATATCGAAATGGACAATATTTTCTTTTGCTTGCTCTCGGCGTAACAAATTTCCCTGACTGTTAAAAAGTAGAATTACATAAGAAGCGATAGAATTGATTTGAGCGCGCGAAATTTCGATTGAAAGCATGTCACGCGCTGGATTGGGATAGATGCGATTTTTTTCATGTTTTATATAGGGAACGGAATTGGGAATATCCAACGGCCATAAAAAAATTAAATTGGGAGAAGCATACTCAAAAAGGCCTGTTTCATGCAGTTCAAGGGCTACATCCATAGCATCTTTTTGTGGATTATGAGGGAGAATAAGATTATATTTTAATTCGTCTAAATCGTTGATTGAAATACTTTTAATTTGATATTCTTCTGCGATTTTTTGCAAAACAAAATAATCTTCTTTTGATTTCAATCTTACCCTTACCTCATTGGAATAGGAAGTTCCTTCGACACCTCGTTCATCCCAAAGAACTCGAGATGCATAAACAACATCTTCTATTGCAGACAATTTACGCTGCAACTCTAAAACATCTACCTTACTTGTTTGTAGCATTTCAATATAGAAAAAGTCGTCTATTTCTAAAATTTCTTTTAGATCGCCGACATGCATATTTTCTATCGCGATTTTAATTCCGTCGTTATCTAATTTTTCAGATTTAACAAGTAATTTAGTTACAGACATTTCAAAACATTTTTTTTGTCCAAGATAATACCAACAAGCCTCCTGCCCTAAAATAGAAGAGGTTGCTAAACAAAACAAAAAGATATTTATAACAATTTTCATAATATGGGAGTTATTTCGTGCGAAATATATGCATTATTTAATAAATAAAATAAAATATTAAGTTAATAATTCTTAAAATAGAAGAAAAATATAAAAAAAAGCAATAATACATCAAATTTAAAGTAATTGAATTTTTATTTTTTTTATTCACCAAAATAAATAAAACAATCTACGACACCACCCTCAAACAAGACGGTTTCTTTTTTGACCACACCGGAAGAACTGACGGCATGCACAATGAAGATGCCTTTATGTTTCATATCGGCGGAAACTGTAACGTCATGGGGGACTTCTACACGCGCCAGTTGATTGCCCGGGACGTCGAAGATGCGAACGGTGCAATCGGTGTTTGAGGAGAAAAGGATTGAGCCGAAAATTATGTCATTATCGGTGGTACATGAGGAAAAGGATAATAACAGAATAACTGAGTAACTGAAAAACTGAATTATTTTTTTTCTGGATTGCTTCGTCGCTCCTCCTCGCAATGACGGCGGAGACTTGGGGGACGGTTGGGACTTTGGGGGTTTCATGATTTTTTGTATTAATTGTTTGATATTTATTATTTTAAAGGTTTGTGCTGTCGCGGACGGATGCTAAAAGGTAATCGGGGGCGTAGAAGTGGGCGATTTGTTCGCGGCTGGAAGCTGCGTAGTTGACGCCAAAGGTTAGGATACGCATGTTGCCGGAAAAGGACAGGGGTTTTTTTTCTAAGGAATTGCGCAGGATTTCAAGTTCGGAGATTTGGGCTTCGTTGGGTAAATATAAAGGCTGTTCGATGTTTCGACGCTTCAGGGCAATCAGTTCCTGTTGGAGTTTGTTTTGTTCGTAGTTGGATAATTGGGTAGATGATAAAATAGTTTCTATCTCTGCGATACGTGCGAAATGCTGGTTATAACGGTTTATGTCTTGACGATGGCGGGCGGCGGCTTGATTCAATGAGTTTTCGAGCCGGGCGATTGAGGATCGGACCGAAGTCTTTGAGGTGTCGACATCGGCAATGATGTGAAAGTTAAAGCGGTTGGCAAACTTAATGAAGTTGGTGTGATAGGTGACGGCGTCGTCGATATAGG
>JAIRJR010000214.1 GCA_031260575.1 Tannerella sp. | reverse complement strand
ATTTCTCGCCCAAAACGGAAGCTTTTTCGGAACCTCATCTCTTTACCGGATTGGCACACGAAATATTTCGCACGTTTATCAAACATTTTGACCAATATCCCGATTCACAGGTATGTCTCTTTATTGCCACCAAGGCGGGACGCCGACATTTGGAGATGCAGCACGATGGGGAGTCGATTTTGGACTTGATCGCTAAGATTCCCTCTAAGATTCAAGTGAATGGGAGTATTGGCATTATGCCTGAATACCTGCGGAATGTTTTGGAACCTCATGCTGTCGGAGTGTCGGAGCGATTAGAACTGATGTCGCTCCTTCAAGAAATGGGCGTATGGGCGGAGTCGATCTTGTGTCAACCGCTTTTTTTGCCTTATCTGAACAGAGAGACGGTTACCGGTTTTATGTCGCAATTGGCTGCTGCGGGCATAAAGAATATAAAACCCGAATTTTTTACCGCCGAAATTCGGAATTTAGTATTGGTCGCCCAGTATATCCACCACTTTGACCCCGAAAAGACAGGTCCATTTTTCTATCCCTATCTGATGGAAGCAAATTTGCAACACTTGAAGCAGCGTTTCCGGCTTGCCCCTGATAGAGTTGTCTGTGTTGAAAAATTGGAAATGATTCGAAATATTGCCACAGAGCATGGTATTTCATTGAGTATTTGCAACTGGGTAAAACGCGAACTTGGAAGCGTGGCGGAGTGGGTTAAAAACGTGGATGCGGAATCTGCAGCCAATGGCTATCGTTGTTTAGGATACCAGACCGCCCTGTTTCAAAACCATTTTTAGCTATGAATACAGACGTTTCGGTAAAAGTCAGTATATGCTGCATGGCCTATAATCATGCCCCTTATATCCGTTCCTGCATTGAGGGTTTTTTGATGCAAAAGACTACGTTTGCATACGAAATTTGGATACACGACGACGTCTCTACCGACGGAACTTCCGAAATTGTTCGCGAATATGCGGAAAAATATCCCGACAAAATAGCGGTTGTTCGCCCCGAAATAAACCGGTATTCAACAGGGAACAGGGCAATTGTAACCAATTATTTGTTGCCGGTAGCACGCGGAACGTACATTGCCCTTTGCGAAGGAGACGACTATTGGACAGACCCATCTAAATTGCAACGGCAGATAGATATTTTAGAGAAAAATCCCACTTATTCGGCATGTTTCCACAGAACTGCGGTCAAAAAAGAGGGGAAATCAAATGGGATACGCAGGGCGCAAAGATTTGATGGCCCTATATCTGTAGAGCAGGTGATTAGATGGCGGAGTAAATTTTTTGCCACCTCATCCTTGGTTTATCGTAAAAACGCTATGAAAGACTATCCTGATTTCTTCAAAAATTGCCATGTGGGAGATTATCCCTTAATGCTTTGGCTCTCTTTACAGGGGACGATTTATTATGTAGACAGAACGATGTCGGTATATCGAAAAGGCCACTCCGGATCGTGGAGCCGGCACTATTTGGATTGCAGCCAACAGGAGCGGATGAGCCAATTACAGACGGAGTTGGATATGTTGGACGGTTTTGACCGGCTTACCGCACATCGTTACCGACATCACATACAAGAAAAAAAAGCCATGCTACGCATCTATGCGTTATGGAGATACAGGGATTACGATGCCTTAGCGGATCCGGAGTTAAAACCATTTTTTCGTACATTGTCCATTGTAAGGCGATGGCGAATAAGAACAAATATGCTGATAAACAGGATGTCATGCTGAATATTGCACATTTAGATATATTAAAATGAATGATCGAGATAAGCCGATTCATGTCATGTCGCCGCTGTTACCTCCGTTGGATGAGCTTACAGCCTGCTTGGAGGAGATATGGCAAGAGCGTCAAGTTACCAATTATGGCGTTTATCACCATAAGTTAGAGGAGGCGTTGAAGCGCTATCTGCAAATACCCGAAATTTCTCTCTTTGCCAACGGAACTTTAGCGCTGATTTGTGCATTGCGGGCGCTTGACATTACCGGAGAGGTGATCACCACTCCCTACAGTTTTGTAGCAACGGCGCACGCCCTAAACTGGTGCGGCATAAAACCGGTATTTGTAGACATTGATAAGGAAACCTGTACGCTCGACCCTAAAAAAATCGAAGCTGCCATTACGCCCGCCACCACCGCCATACTTCCGGTACACGTTTACGGCAATCCGTGCGACACAAAAGCGATAGAAGAAATTGCCAAACGGTATCATCTTAAAGTCATTTACGACGCCGCCCATGCGTTTGGCGTAGAACAAAACCAAAAATCAATACTTGACAGAGGCGATGCGTCGGCGCTTAGTTTTCATGCTACCAAAGTATTCAACACCGTTGAGGGCGGAGCGGTAGTATGCGCCAATCCGAAGCTTAAAAAGCGACTTGACTACCTGAAAAATTTTGGATTCGAAGATGAAACTAACATCGTCATGCCGGGTATTAATGCCAAGTTAGACGAAGTGCGCGCTGCCTATGGATGGCTGAATCTGAAATATGTAGAGGTGGCTATCGAGATACGCAAGCAGGTTGCACTCCGTTATCGAGAGGCGCTTCAAGAGGTTCCGGGTATCTCTTTCATGGACGATATTCCGGGAGTCAAACATAACTACGCCTATTTTCCGATATTCATTGATGCCACACAGTACGGCCTAAGTCGGGATGAACTCTATAGGAAGATGAAAGAAGCCGCTATCTTTTGCCGGAGGTATTTCTATCCCCTGATTACGGAATGTGCTGCTTATCGGAACTCACCTTCAATATCACCGGGGAATACTCCGGTAGCAGCAAAAAAAGCCGGTTCCGTACTCTGTTTACCTATGCACCACACATTGTCGGAGCACGACATAACCCGCGTTTTGAATATTATCTGTAAGGGATAGCTGCTCAGATAAGTTCATAATACGAAAGCAACTTTTTGGTATCCTTGACGCCGCAATGGAACAGCACATCCAAAATTGATAAATCGGGATAAAATGTTTTAGTCAATTGGGGGTATTGATAAGGAAGTGTTTGAATAAATTGCAGGCGAATCCCATTATCTGCAAAGATTTGTTTATTGTATAACGCTTGCCCGCCTATCGCATTCGTATAAGTATCCGCCCCTTCCTGTTTACATACAGCAATGACACGCTGTGTTTTTAGATCGTATGGGGAGGAGGGTTGTGATTTGAGGGCTTCTTCAATTTCAAAGTACGGTTCGCTACCATAAACAATAGCGGTATCTATTTCCAACAAATTACACACAGCACGAATAGAATCGAAGTTTAATTCGGCAATGGTTTGGTGCTTTGTCCGCAAGATTGTCTCAATAAAAGGATATATTTCATGAAAATAATGCGCATGTTTATAATTCAGCATAAACGTTTTCAATATCTTTCTTTGCCAATCGACGGAGTATTCTATTTCGATTTCGCTAATCCTTTTGTTTGAGCTTGCTTTTTTGAGTGGTACAGTTATGTAAATGATACCTGTCTGGCGTATCAATATTCTGTTTCGATGTATCCATCTCCTTTTAATAAAATGAGAATGATCGTGAAGAATAAATTTATCCGTTGCTCCAATTAACTGGAAGTAGCCCAGATAAGGGAAAAAGTATGGCTGCATGACTCCGAGATTCATAGCTCAAAACGATATTTGGGTCACAAAGTTAAACTATTTTTGTAAAACAATCTAATCTTCGCCGGATAGGAAGTTCTTACAATTACAGGATACACAGGTAAAAATCATCGGGAGTGGAAG